>CAZKEW010000233.1:0-3289 GCA_964551885.1 uncultured Eubacteriales bacterium | reverse complement strand
GGTCCTGAGCCGGCATCTCCCAGGCCAAGAAAAAGTTGATGAGCACAAACCAGAACAGGCTCCCGATATAATGACCAATATCGATGAAATCAAAAAAATCCCTCGGACAAAAAGCTCTCTGCCAGGGAAATATCCAGGGGAAGTCGTCAAGATATCAACCGGAACCGCTTCATCTGAAGGCAAGCTCAATGCGGCAAAAATCAAAGAGGCCATTGAAAAAGGAATGTGCGAACTCACGGGCGAAAAAGACGTCCGGTCCGCCTGGCTCCAGTTCGTCTCGCCGACGGATTTTGTCGGCATCAAAGTCAACCCCATCGGCGGCAAATTGCTCTCGACAAAGCCTGAGGTAGTCGATGTCATCATCGATGGGCTGCTCCAGGCGGGTGTCCCCAGAAAAAACATCGTCATCTGGGACCGGAGGCTCTTCCAGCTCGATGAGGCCGAGTTCACTGCTGAACGCTTCCCCGGCATAGAGATTCTGGGGACAGAGATGAAGGGGCCCAACGGAGATTTCTTCGATGACAAAGCAGAGCTCTGGAGCAAGGATAATATCGACCGCGAGGCGCCGTTCTATTTTGCCGATGTCGAAGAGAAATATGACCGGGAGACGCTTCCCTATATGGTCAATGAAGGCAAAGAATCGTATTTCAGCAAGATCGTGACGCAGCGGTGCACTAAAATCATCAACGTCCCCATCCTGAAAAACGCCGGGCCAACGGTTACTCTATGCCTCAAAAACCTCTCCTACGGCTCATTGAGCAACACGGGAAGGCTCCACAAGCTCTGGCTGAAATCCGTGGCCGAGCCCTGCGCGTTCCCTGCCCTGAGGGACAAAGTCGTGCTCAACATCGCGGATGGTCTCCAGGCTTGTTATGAAGGAGGGCCCGGCGCCGACGCCAGATATATCTGGGACGCAAACCTTATGTTCTTTGGGACCGACCCCGTGGCTATGGACACGGTTGGGCATGAATTCATCGTCGCAGAGAGAATGAAGCGCGGAGTGCAACAGTTGGAAGATAAGAAACGCCGCGCTTACCTGGACCTGGCCGCAGAGCTCGGGTTAGGGATCACCCAGAGGGATAAAATCAAGCTCAAGGAAGTCAGCCTGGCCTGAGCATGCAAAAGCGGACTTTTGCCGGCAGCTTCTTTGCTTTGGCGCTGGCAATTTTGGCCGGCTCAAGCATTCAAGATTTCACCTTTATAGGCTGGGCCCCGACCGGCGAACCCGAATTCTACAGAAAAGACAGCCTTTTTGGATATATCGACGGCGGGGCTGAGATTTTCCTCCAATACGGGTTCGTGGACTTATCCGTAAGCCGGTATCGCCCGAGCGCAAACACAAAGCCTGAAAAAGTGATAACCCTTGAAGTATACAGGATGGAATCCCCGGCCGACGCTTTCGGCATCTTCTCAATCAGGCGGGAGGGGGATGAAAAAACCTCGGCCCGGATCAAGGCCGTCCATTGGTTAAGTCCCGGCCAGGCCAGCCTGGTCAAAGGGACTACCTTCATCAACATCAGCGGCCAGGATTGCACGGAAGGTGAGATTGAAGCATTCGCGGCCGCTGTCTCTGAGAAAATCAGGGCGAGCGCGGAACTTCCTGCTCAACTCTCTTGGCTTCCTTCTGAGGGGCGCGTTCAAGGAAGCGAGAGGTATATCAGGGGAGGGCTTGCTGCAGCGAACGAATCGGCGCTCCTCGGCAAGGAATTCTGGGGTTTCAAGGAGGAAGCGAGGGCAGTTTCGGCAAAATATCAGCCCTCCAAGGCAAAACTTATCATCATCCAATTTAAACAGGACAAAGGCAGCCTTGATGAGAAAGTCAAAGAAGTTTTCGCTGAATATCTTGATGATGTGTCCAGCCAAGATGGGTTGGTCAAAGGGAAAAATTCTGCCGGCCACTATTTTGTCTTCAGCCAAAGCGGCAAAAAAGGATTTCTCGTCTGTGGCGAGCCAAATTTAGAATCTGCCCGGCTTTTCCTCAGAAAGGCCGAGGCAAGAGCGACAGAATAAGACAATTTCATGGTAGAATAGAAGACTTCATAGAAGAAGGTCAGGATGAAAAAAATTTGGCTTATTCTCATCTCAGGAATTGCCTTTTTAGCTCCGGCAATCTTCTCCCAGGAGCAGGAAATTAGGCCGGTGACCGTCGAGCAAGCCATGCCCGACTTTACCCTTCCCGTCTACCAGGGAGGTGAAATGACCCTCTCCAGCCTGAAAGGCAAGAATGTGCTGATTATTTTTCCCCGGGGATATGCCGCGGAAGGACGCTGGTGCACGATCTGCAACTACAAATATGCCGAGCTTTTGGACCTGGAAAATAAAGAGCAGTTAAGGAAAAAATACGACCTCGAAATTCTCTATGTCCTGCCTTATAACAAGGAAATCGTCAAACAGTGGCTGGAGGTCCTGCCGGATCAGCTAGAAAAAATCAAGGGTTGGAAATACCCCGCGGAGCCCGACAAGCTGGACGAAAAAGGGAAAAACTCGATGGAGCGCGCCAGGAAGCTTTTCCCCAAAGACCTCAGCCTGGAAAAAGGAAACGTGCCTGCCCCCTTCCCTATTCTGATCGACGAAGATAGGAAGGTCACGAAGGGGCTCGGCCTCTTCGCCACGGAGTGGAGCGGGAGCAAGGCCGACCAGCTCATCCCCAGCGAGTTTATCATCGACAAAAAAGGCGTCCTCCGGTTCAAATACATCGGCCAAAACACCATGGACAGGCCGAGCTATGGCTACCTTATTAAAATGCTGGAGATGATCAACGAAAACAAATAGGCTTTATTCAGGCGAGGTCAGGGCGCTATAGGTAAAATTCTTGTAGTGCTCGATGATATCCTCGAGGAGTTCTTCTTTTGATATTTTCATGACTTTGTCCGGCGGGACCTTCTCCATGAACGGCTCTTCTCTTTCTTCCCAGGGACTCTTCGAGGTTTTCCTCCCCCTTACCAATAAACGCAGCTTCAACTCCACCGAATTTTTTGGCAGCGAGATCGTGTAGCTGAAATTATCCGCTTGCGAACGGGGGAATTTAAGCTGGAGGCTGACGGATTTCCCCCGCAGGATCCAGAACTTGGTCCTGATCTTGTATTTCTTAAGCTCTTCGGTCAGGGCTTCAAAGGCCCGCTCGGCGATGAACTCGCAGAACTGCTTGAAATTTTCCTCTGTTTCGAGTTTGCATTTTTCAAGAATCTCAATGCTTTCAAAGCAGGCCCTCAAATGGTCCTTCCAGTCTTGCTTTTCCATCTTCGGAATCAATCCAACTTTTTGTTGATATTAGCACATTTTCTTTTAA
>CAZKEW010000232.1:0-3343 GCA_964551885.1 uncultured Eubacteriales bacterium | reverse complement strand
GTTGGGGCTCGTCAGCGTCACGGTGACACCTGGAAGAGCGGTGCCATCTTGATCATAGACCGTGCCGACGATGGCGCCCGTTTCTCTGGACTGGGAAAAAAGCGCGGGGGAAACGAAGAGAAGCAAGGCCAGCAGAGCTACGGTTGACTTCGTTTTCATTTTTTCTCCTTCCGGAAATTATATGGAAAAGGCCTAAAACTTGCAATCACGTTTTGCCCAGATTTGTCGATAAAAGGAGAAAGTATTGCTCGCGATGACAGAATTCTATCCGCAATTTTCGCTTTTGTTTGAAACGGAACTACGCTTATGTTAAGTTTAAAAAGTGAGGAAGTCGATGAAACATACGTTTTTCCTTGCCCTGATATTTTTGCTTGCCGCTGTCCTCGCGCTTTGCGCAGATGATCTCCTTCCCAGTCACCGCGAATGGCTCGAGGATGTCTCGCCCATCATCACCAAAGCGGAGAAGGAGATTTTCTTTAAGCTCAAGACAAACGCGGAGAGGGAAAAGTTTATCCGGTTGTTCTGGCGGCAGCGCGATCCCTATCCCGATACGGCCGAGAACGAATTCGAGAGGCAATACATGGAGAGGGTGCGTTTCGCCGACCAAAACTTCGGCCATGGGACCTCGAAGCGGGGAAGCCAGACCGAGCGGGGCTATTATTACCTACTTCTCGGACCGCCCTTGGAGAGGAATTTTTTTACCACGCTGTCCCAGATTTGGCCTATGGAGCTGTGGTTTTACAAGGGTGAGGTTGAATACGGCCTTCCGCCTTATTTTTATTTGATTTTTTATCAACCGGAAGGAATGGGAGAATACCGCCTTTATTCACCGGGAGTGGAAGGACCGGAAAAGTTGGTCGTTCCCACCCTCGCCGCCAGGTCTCTCAACCGCACCACAGCTTACCAGATCATCAAAAAAGTTTCTTCCGAGCTGGCCGGCGCCTCTTTGAGCTATCTTCCCAGCGATCAGACGCTCCAGGGGTCCACTTTTTCTTCGGCCAGCGTGATCGCGAGTGTCCGCTCTTTTCCTGAAAAGAAATTTTCCGATGCTTATGCGAGAAATTATCTGAGCTACAAAGATTATGTGGAGACCGAATACTCGCATGATTTTACCGAGAGTAGCTTCGCGGCGAAAATCTTCAGACAGGACGGCCAATTCTTCATCCATTGGGCGCTTGAGCCCAAAAAGATCAATTTCGCCGACCGCGGAGCCCGTTATCAGGCCATATTTGATCTCGTTCTCAGGCTTGAAGACAATGAAGGAAATCTTGTCCTGGAGAAAGAGGAGGAGATTCCTCTGAGCGTCACGCCGGAGCAGTATAAGGCGCATGCCAGCCGGCTCTTTGCTTTCCAGGATATCCTTCCTTTGATCCCCGGGCGCTTCAAGCTCCTCGGCTTGCTCAAGAACAAGACCGCCCGGGATTTCACGTCCTTTTCCTCTGTGCTCACTGTGCCGGAGGTGGCGGAAGGCCTCTGCTTCGGTGACCTCATCCTCTATCACAGCCGGGAAAAAATGAGCGAATCCCCAAGCCGCACGCTGAGAGCCTTTACCTTCGGGGGGAATCATTATCTGGTCAATACACGGAATGATTTTCCTGTCCAAGGAGAGCTGGGGGCCTATATCCAGGTCTATAATCTGAAGGCTAAAAATTTAGAGGCCAAGACTTTTGTTCTCCTCGAGATCCGCTCTGCGGATGCTGAAGGCGTTGATATCAGCCAACAAAAAGTCCTCTCCGAGGTCCTGACTGCAGACGGCGAAGGTTTAGATACCAAACCTTTTTCTCTCTCCTCGCTCAAACCGGGCTATTATTCAGTCGAGCTTTCGTTAGTGGATGAAAATAATCAGAAGCTTCTCACAGCCAAGGAAAACCTTGTGCTTCTCTCTCAGCCCTATCCTGTCGTGCCCTGGGTTTATGCCAAGAGTCATCAGCTCTTTCCCAACTCCGAGCACCTTTTCATTCTCAGCACCGAGTATTTTCTGACCAAGCAATATGAGAAAGCTTATGGGCTCGCCGACCAGGCTTTAAAGCTCAAGGATGAGCCAAGGACCCGGATTCTTTTGGCCAAAATACTCTATGCTTTAGGAAGATACCAGGATTCATTGGCCGCTGTCATCCCGGTTTATGAGGCGACCAAGTCCCGGGAAGCCGCCAAAATTATTGCCGCTGATTATGCCGGCCTCAAAGATTGGTCTTCGGCCTTAGTCTATCTGGAGAAGCTGATGACTGAGGCTACCGAAACAAGCGTCCTGAACTTGGCGGCAGAATGCTACATTAACCTGAATCAACCGGAGCGGGCGCTGCCTCTCCTCGAAAAGTCGCTCGAAATAGACCCCAACCAGCCCGCTATCAAGGCGCTCGAAGAAAAGGCAAAAAAGGGCTCAAGGATCAGCTCTATCTTTAGTAACATTTGCGTTTTAGACGCTGTTGAAGTATCATTTTCCTATCGGAAAAGTAAACCCTAACGTTAACAACAAAAAGAGCGGCGGCTAAACAAACGCTCACGTATCCGAAAAAATATATATATGGGAGGGTGGCACCTCAGGGAACGTCCCCCAGGTTTTTCTCCAAAAATTTGGATAAAATCCAAAAAATTGGACTTTTCATAAAACTCATAGTTTTTCAGGATTATAACTATTTGATTTTCCAATAGATAGCCGCCTTTAATTTTGGCATGGATATTGCATATGGAGATGGAAGGTCTTTATGTGCATTTTGCAAAATCATTGAAAGGAGGTGAAAGGCGCAGAGCAAAATCATCAGGAAAAAAGGCCAAAGGCGGAGTGAACATTTCACTCTAAGGCAAGGGTTTTAGCTTTTACCCCCTTGAAAAGAAAAGGGGAAAAAAGGAGGCAAAAAAGAGTGCGTAAATATTTCGCTATACTTTTTACACTCTTACTATGCGTTTCAGCTTTCGCCCAGCAAAGAACCGGAAATATTACTGGCAAAGTCGCTGACCTGGAAGGCAACACTCTTCCAGGTGTCACGGTGACGTTGATCAACCCGTTCGGCGCTGCCATGACGTCCGTCACTTCTGCTGAGGGCATTTTCCGGTTTCTTTCTCTCCCTCCATCGAGGAACTACGGAGTCAGGCTGGAGCTCACCGGGTTCAAGACTAAAATCGAAGAGGGGATCGTCATCACGGTCGGCAGCAGCACCAACCTGAACTTCACTTTAGAGATCGGCGTTCTCGAAGAGCAGGTGACGGTCACGGCTGTTTCGCCGATGGTCGACACCAAGAAGACGGCTGTCGGAATAAACGTGACTCAGGAAGTCTTGCAGTCGCTGCCCACAGCCCGCGACCCCTGGGTCATCCTGCAGATGGCGCCTTCGGTAGTGAAGGA
>CAZKEW010000231.1:1859-3364 GCA_964551885.1 uncultured Eubacteriales bacterium | reverse complement strand
GCCCCCTGACTCTGGCCGGGTGCGGATCCATCTGCATCAATCACAACCTCCCTTGTGTGGGCTGCTGGGGGCCGACAGAGGAAGCCAACCGGACTTCAGAATACAACCTCCTCCTCGAGAAGGGCTACGACGTCGAGGCCATTCAAAAGAGGATGGCCAATTACTCGGGGACAAGAATTGCCGAATTCTTCGAGCAATTCAGAAAGGAGAAAAAATGAAAAGGATCAGCATCGACCACCTGCCCCGCGTTGAAGGAAACGGCGGCGTCTTCGCCACCGTTGATGGAAATGTCGTTACCGAAGTGAAGTTTGTCATCAACGAAGGCGCCCGGCTCATCGAAAGGCTGACCGTCGGCAAAACCCCGGAGGAAGACGTCAGCATCGTCCCCCGTATCTGCGCCATCTGCACTCTCTCCCACAAGAATGCCGTGCTTCGCGCCATGGAGAATGCCTTAGGAGTCAAGGTCTCACCCAAAGTCGCCCTCCTTCGAGAGCTAATGCATCTGGGAGAATTCGTCGAAAGCCATTCTCTGCATATCTTCTACCTCGCTCTTCCTGATTATGTCGGGTTCCCCAACGCCATCGCCATGGCTTCGAAATTCCCCTTCGAAGTCAAGATCGCCCTGGAGATGAAGCAATTCGGCAACCACATCATGAAGGTCTTGAGCGGCCGTTACATCCACGGCGAAAATCCCGTGATCGGAGGGTTCGGCAAATATCCCTCCCGGGAAGAGCTCGTCTGGATCAAGAACAGGGCCACCCAATTCATGCCCTTCGTTTTTAGGACGGTGGACCTCTTCTGCGGGCTGGACTACCCGCCGGTCCCTGAGGCCGACACTGTCTATGCCTGCTGCAACCCGGAGGAGGGAAAATACGGCCTATGGGGAGACGAAATCCTCCTCTCGACAGGTGAAAAATTGGCCCTGGATGATTATAAAAACCTGACCAACGAATTCCTCGTTCCGCATTCTCTCTGCAAGAGGAGCCGTTACAAAGGAAACACGTACTCGGTGGGAGCTCTCGCCAGGGTGAATGTCTTGGGCGAAAGGCTTGAGGGCGAAGCGGGAAAGATGTTCAAAAAGTACTTCAATAACCGCTGGAAGAAGAATCCTCTCTTCCACAATGCCGCTCAAGCCTTAGAGATTCTCTTTTGTTTTGAAAGGATTCCCGAGCTTGTGGGCGAAATCCTGAAATACCGGGATAATCCTCCGGTCGTCCCCTACAAGACCAAGAATGGTCAGGGGACAGGGCTGGTCGAGGCTCCGCGCGGACTCCTGATCCACCACTATGAAATCACAGACGGCCTCGTCTCTAACGTCGATATCATCACGCCCACAGCCCAGAACGCTGAAGAGATCGAGAGATACTGCTACATCGCCGCTCAAAAGCTGCTCGATGAAGGCCAGGAAGAAAAAATCAGAGACAGGATGGGCCTGGTCGTCCGGGCCTTCGACCCCTGCATCAGCTGCTCGGTCCATATGGCTGAAGTGAAGCGGGCGCCTGAAG
>CAZKEW010000231.1:0-1849 GCA_964551885.1 uncultured Eubacteriales bacterium | reverse complement strand
GGCCTCAAAAAGACAGGCCCCGTCTTCATAGGCATCGGGACAGAGGGACGCGCCGACGACCGGGCCGGCCTCGAGCTGGCCAGGGAACTCCGGAAGGCCGGGGTTAAAGAAGTTTATCTGGAATCGGAGATTGAGGAAGACCATATTCTGGAGAGCAAACCCCAGCGCCCTCTTATTTTCCTCGATGTTGTCCATATGGAAGAGCAGCCGGGCAAAATCGTGTTGCTTCCGCTCCAGTACGTTTTCTGGAATTCCGTCCTCAGCCACAGGCTTTTGCCGTCTGTTTCCAACCGCCTAAACTACGAGCAGATTAAAAATTCCTTTATCCTCGGCATCCAGCCCGAATCCATCGAGGAGGGAAGCCGAATATCGCCATCCGTCAGGGAGGCCATTGAAAAAATACTCGAGGAGATAAGAAACTAACCCATCATCCAGCGGCGGGAAAAAAGACAAAGTGATTCTTAGAGAGTCACTTTGCCCGCCTTACTGATTCCTGCATCAATCACCCCGCCGCTGGACGATTCTACCATTCCCATTTCGCTTGCCAGCAGCCTGATAAAATGCTAAAATTCCAGGTCGAGATTTTTCCGGATAGGAAATAATGGAACAGGCATGGGGAAAAATACCTCAGGCCTGTTAGCTTCGTCTTTAAAAATTGAGCCTGACGATGCTCCTTACAAATATCTTATTTGATATCAATAACTTAAATTTTGAATTTCCCTCCTTCGCCGCTGACACTTGGCACACAAATTGCTTTAAAAAGAGCGCAAGGAAATTTGCTATGGCCGAAGGAGAAAAAAAGGTCCTGATTATCGACCCTGACCCCAAGGACAGAAGAGACCTGGCCCAGTATCTCAGGAATGAAAATTACTATATCGAGACGGGAAAAAACCTCTCCGAAGCGATCAAAAAGATATCTGAAGGATGATTTAATTGCCTGGTCATGGACATCAACCTTCCCGAGATGAGAGGTTACGAAGCCATTCCCATCATCAAGAATCTCGACTCCAGGCTCAAAGTGATCATGACGACAAAGAAAAACACAAAAAAGCTGGAAGCCAAGGTCCGGGAGCACGATATCTTTTTTTACTTCATCAAATCTTTCGGCAAGGACGAGTTAAAATTAGCCATAAAAAACGCCTTTAATCCCTAAAAGGAGGGAAGCAAAATGAATAAGAGCTCGCCGAAAATCTTGGTCATCGACGACGACCCCGATTTCGTAGCTGCGGTGACGCCCATCCTGAAATCCGCGCTGTATGAAGTCGTTATGGCATCAAATCCCCAGGAGGCCAAGGACAAAATATTCAAGGAAAAGCCGGACCTCATCCTCCTCGATATCATGATGGACAGCCTCTTTGACGGTTTTTCGCTCTGTCATGCGATAAAAACTTCCAAAGAATTTAAAGATTTTAAAGATGCCCCCATCATCTTTGTTTCAGCCGTAAAAGAAATTGCCGGGTCAAGATTCCAGTTCAAGGGCGATGAAGAGGGCATGGCCGGCCCGGACGATTACATCGATAAGCCCGTTAAGCCCGATGACCTGATAGCACGAATCGCCAAACTTCTCAAGAAATAACAGACTGCCAGCTAATCTGCTCTTTTTTGAAGAACTTCTTCCATTCGCTCTGTTTGATCTGCCAGGCTAGCCCAAATCTGATATGATAATGGCTGGCAGGCGAGGGCCATTTGGCGAGAAACCCGTTTGAGGGCGAAGCGGTCACGGATCTCCTCTATTAGAAAAATTAAGAGAAGGCGAGGGCTTGGGGGTGAGAATGCCCCTATGAGGACTGAGAAAAGATTGGGGAAAACGAGCGTGCTGACGACGCCCAAGCCCGAGCCTCTTTTTTTG
>CAZKEW010000230.1:0-3371 GCA_964551885.1 uncultured Eubacteriales bacterium | reverse complement strand
GGGTCCATGGTCAGGCAGGCGTTGCAGACAGTGGTCTCAGCCTGAGGCCCCTGGCAGCGCATCTGACAGGCCGGGCAGATATAAATGCAGCCGCCGCAGAGACGGCATTCTTCCGAGCGAATGTCAAAGGGAGTCGAGATTTTTTTCTTGTAGCCTCTGTTCTGGAAGCCGATAGCCCGGCCATCCATCTGCTCGGCGCACATCCGGACGCAAAGGCCGCAGAGAATGCATTCTTCGTTGCGCACTTTAAAGCGCACCTTGGTCACCCCGAATTTGGAGGCCAGGTCTTGGATTTGCTTGGAATAAGGAGCGACCGACAGCATCAACTCGATCATCATTTTCCGCGCCTGAATGACGCGTTTCGTATCGGTCCGGACATTGAGCCCTTCTTCGACGATGTAGGTGCAGGAGGAAACGAGCTTTGCTCGCGGGCCTTCCCCGATCTCGACTAGGCAGAGGCGGCAGCCTCCATAGGGGCTTAAGCCTTCGTGGTAGCAGAGAGTCGGAATCTCCAAGCCATAAAATTTGGCCGTTTCCAGAACTGTCCAGCCTTCCTCAGCCTTAACCTCCAAACCGTTCATTATGAGAGTAATCATATTCTTTCCTCCACGATCTGGATGGCCTCTTCCCTTTTAGCCTCAATGGCCTCGAACCGGCAGGCTTCGAGACAGGCGCTGCACTTGATGCACTTGGCCTGGTCGATGATATGGACCCCCTTAAGGATGCCCTCGATGGCATCCTGTGGGCAGGCCTTCTTACAGGCCAGGCAGCCGGTGCACTTTTCGGGGATGACCACATACCGGATGAGTTTGATGCAAACGCCAGCCGGACATCTCTTTTCCTTGATATGGGCCTCAAATTCCTCCCCGAAATACCGCAGGGTGGAAAGCACCGGGTTAGCAGCTGTCTGACCTAGTCCGCAAAGTGAAGCGTCTTTGCAAGCCCAAGCTACTTCTTCTAATACTTGGATGTCTCCATCTTTCCCTTTTCCCTCAGAGATAGCGGTGACAATCTCCCACATCCTCTGGGTCCCTTCTCGGCAGGAAACACATTTGCCGCAGGATTCATCGCGCAGGAAGTTGAGAAAATATTTGGCCACATCGACCATACAGGTCTTCTCGTCCATAACGATCATGCCGCCCGAGCCCATGATCGACCCTGCTTTGGTCAGGCTTTCGTAATCGATGGGTAGGTCGAGCAACTCTATAGGGATGCAGCCGCCGGACGGACCTCCGGTTTGCACAGCTTTGAATGCCTTGCCTCCTGGGATTCCTCCGCCGATGTCGAAAATGATTTCTCTCAGGGTGATGCCCATCGGGACTTCGACCAGGCCAGTGTTATTGATCTTGCCGACGAGAGAGAAAATCTTTGTGCCTTTACTCGCGTCAGTTCCGATTTGGGAATACCATTCAGCTCCCTTATCAATAATGATGGGGATAGTTCCCCAAGTTTCCACGTTGTTGATTGTGGTCGGTTTTCCCCATAGGCCGCGGACAACAGGGAAGGGAGGTCTTTGCCTTGGTTCGCCAACCCTTCCTTCAATCGAGGCGATCATGGCTGTTTCTTCGCCGCAGACGAACGCTCCAGCACCTTTAGCGATATGCAGCTTGAAATGGAACCCTGTCCCGAGGATGTCTTCGCCCAAAAGCCCCATTTCTTCCGCTTGAATGATGGCCAGGGTGATGTGTTTTACGGCTAAAGGATATTCATCCCGGACATAGACGTAGCCTTCTCGAGCGCCAATGGCATAAGCGCCGATGATCATTCCTTCCAGGACCCGGTGTGGGTTGCCTTCGAGAAGGCTGCGGTCCATGTAGGCGCCTGGGTCGCCTTCATCAGCATTGCAGATAATGTATTTCAGGTCTCCTTTCGACTTGCGGGCAAGTTCCCATTTAGAACCTGTAGGGAAGCCAGCTCCGCCTCGCCCCCGGAGTCCAGATTTCTTGATTTCGGCAATAACGTCCTCAGGAGACATGCCGCTCAGGACTTTGGCCAGCGAACTGTAGCCGGCTATAGAGAGATAGTCGTTGATATTGGTCGGGTCGATCAAAGAATTGTCGCCAAGGATAATCCGCTTTTGTTTTTTATAGAAAGAAATTTCGCCTTCCTTAGCGACTTTCTCTCCGTTCACAGGGTCAACATAAAGAAGCGACTCGATGACTTTATTGCTGAGGATAGTCTGGGCAATGATGTCTTTTCCATTTTTGGGGTCGACTTTCTGGTAAAAGATGTCGTGAGGATAGATGATGATGTTGGGTTCCGCTTCGCAAAAGCCGTGGCACCCGGTGACCCTGACCTTGACTTTGTCCGCCAAATTCTCTTTTTTTATCGCCGCATTCAAGGCTTCAATGACTTTCAATGAGCCTCGCGCCTGGCCGCAAGTTCCGGAGGAGACAGTGAGGACGGGTCTTTTTTCGGCTTTTCTCTCGGAGATTTTGCTCTGGATGGTTTTTTCGAGGGCTTGAAGCGATTTGATCTTCTTAGGCTTTCTCATTTTTTTTCTCTTTCTTATACTTTTTGAGAATGGAATCGACCTTGCGGATTGTTGTCTGGGCATGGTAGTTGCCGTCAACAACGACTACGGGGCCGATGGCACAGCAGCCCAGACAGGCAACGGTTTCCAAAGTAAACTCGCCGTCTTCTGTCGTGTCTCCGGCTTTGATGTTAAATTTTCTCTGGAATTCGTCCAAAATTTTGGGGCCTCCTCTGACATGACAGGCTGTGCCTAAGCAGACTGTCACGAGATGTTTGCCTCTCGGCTTGAGGCTGAAAGCCCGGTAGAATGTTGCCACGCCAACGATGTCGATGAGAGGAACGCCCAGAGACTGAGAAACCTGAAGCAGGGCTTCCTGAGGAAGATAGTTGTATCGGGCTTGAATGTCTTGCAGGATGGAGATAAGAGCCCTTTTTTCGAAATGGTGTTCGTTGAGGATTGATCTGATCTTCGTGTTTACGGCCACCACTTTGTCCTCCAGAAGGAGATTAGTTATTGATTTTCATGCAGATTGATAAAATTTTGCCTTGTGGGCAAGCGTATTGGAAATGGATGGAAAGAAGGGAATAGAACGAAAGAAAATTATGTTATGACTCCTTCTTATAAATATGAAAAAAACTAATTAAAAAGAACAAAAAAATCTAAAAGGACAGATTTTTATAACAGAGAGAATTCCTGTTTGTCAAGGAGTTTGTCGGCTGAAGATAGCATCCCTTTTTCAGTGATGATTAGAGGACATTCGAAGCTTGGTCGAGGGATAGAGCGACCACGGAGAGGTTTAGCCTGAGAATTTTGGTTTTTGAGGGAATCCCATAAAGAGGACGGCGAGTATGTTCTGAGCTTCCTTCCTCACTTGGGCGGAGGGCCATGTGTGAAG
>CAZKEW010000229.1:0-3417 GCA_964551885.1 uncultured Eubacteriales bacterium | reverse complement strand
CCTCTTGGCCGAAGCAATCGCAAACTGAGATCGCCACGCTTTGCTCGCGATGACAATGTAACCATATTTAGTGCGTTTATATTAGGTTGTCATTGCGCGAGCGCAGTGAAGCAATCCGACCGAGTCGTCGCGAGGCATCGAAGATGCCGTGGGGATCTGAAAAATGTCATTGCGAGCGTTAGCGAAGCAATCTCCGTAGGAGGCGAATGAGAAATGACTGACGAGCGGCAGGTTGACGGAAAGACGATTCTCATCACCGGCGGCGCCGGGTTCATTGGCAGCAATTTCGTCCACTACCTCCTAAAAAAATACCCGCAGACAAAAATCATCAACCTTGACAAGCTCACCTATGCCGGCAACCTTGATAACCTGAAGGATGTGGAGAACGACCCTCGCTATGAGTTCATCCACGGCGATATCCGCGATAAAGAGGTCGTCCGCGGAATTTTTGCCAGAGTCCAGGGAGTGGTTCATTTTGCCGCCGAGACCCATGTCGACCGCTCCATCCTGGATGCCGGCGAGTTTGTCCTGACCGATGTTTACGGGAGTTTTATCCTTTTTGAGGCTTTGAAGAGCGCGCCCCACATTGAATTCTTCCTTCATATTTCCACCGATGAGGTCTACGGAAGCCGGGACGAAGGCTTCTTCAAGGAGGATGATGCTCTCCATCCCTCCTCACCCTATGCGGCGAGCAAGGCCGGCGCAGACCGTCTGGCCTACGCCTACCATGTCACTTACGGCCTTCCCATTCTCATCCTCCGTCCGAGCAACAATTTCGGGCCTTATCAGTATCCCGAGAAATTTATTCCCCTTTTCGTGACGAATGCGCTGGAGGACAGGCCTCTTCCCCTTTATGGGAAAGGCACAAACGTCCGCGACTGGCTCTATGTGGAGGACAACTGCCGGGCCATTGACCTGCTGATGCGCCAAGGGAAGGCTGGAGAAACCTATAACATCGGCGCCGGCAACGAAGTCCAGAATATCCATATTGCTGAGAATATCTGTGATCTATTGGGCAAACCTCGCAGCCTGGTCAAATTCGTGCCCGACCGCCTGGGCCATGACCGCCGCTACGCCCTCGACTGCGCCAAAATCCACGCCTTGGGGTGGAGGCCGGAGAAAAAATTCGAGGAGGCGCTCGCAACGACCGTCCGCTGGTACGAGGAGAACCAAGCGTGGTGGCGTAAGATCAAGGAGCGCAGCCATGACTTCCAAACCTTTTACGAAACCTACTATCGCAACCGCAAATAAATATCCGGGGACGGTTCTGCGGCAGAACCGTCCCCAGTTTTGATGGAGGAAGGATGAGAGTTTTAATCACGGGAATCACGGGGTTTGTCGGAAGCCATCTGGCCGAATACATCCTCGCCCATCACTCTGATGCCGAGGTCTTCGGGACCGTGCGCTGGCGGAGCCGGATGGAGAATATTCTCCACATCCAGGATAAAATCGAGCTTTTCGAAGCGGACCTGAAAGATATGGTCTCGCTTCAAAGCTGTCTGGCCCATGTCAAGCCGGACCGCATTTTCCACCTGGCCGCCCAGAGTTTTGTCCCGACTTCCTGGAAGTGCCCGGCAGAAACCTTTGCCATCAATGCCATCGGCCAGGTCAACCTCTTCGAAGCAGCGCTCCACTTGAAGCTTTCGCCGCGGATTCAGGTGGCCGGCTCGAGCGAAGAATACGGCCACGTCAGCCCCGAAGAAATCCCGATGAAAGAGACGAATCCTCTGCGGCCCCTGAGCCCTTATGCGGTTAGCAAAGTTGCTCAGGACCTTTTAGGCTATCAATACTATAAAAGCTACGGCCTGCAGGTTGTCCGCACGCGCGGGTTCAACCACACCGGCCCGCGCCGCGGAGAAGTGTTTGTCACCTCCTCCTTTGCCAGGCAGATTGCCGAGATCGAAAAGAAAAAGAGAGAGCCGGTTATTTATGTCGGGAACCTCGAAGCCAAGCGCGATTTCAGCGATGTCCGAGATATCGTCAGGGCTTACTGGCTAAGCTTGGAGAAGGGAGAAAACGGCGAGGTCTATAACATCGGCTCGGGAGTCTCCCGCTCCGTCAGGGAAGTCTTGGATACTCTCCTCTCCTTTAGCAAAGTCAATGTCCGGGTCGAGGTTGACCCGAAAAGACTCCGTCCCTCCGATGTCCCGATCCTTCTCTCTGATTCCTCAAAATTCATGGGCTTAACCGGTTGGAAACCGGAGATTCCCTTCCAGCAGACCCTCAACGACTTGCTCGATTACTGGAGGGAGAGAGTTTGAAAATGGGGACGGTTCTCCAGGAGAACCGTCCCCAATGAGGGAGGAGAGATGAGAGTTTTTATCACGGGCGCGACAGGCTTTGCCGGCCGCCACCTGATGAATTCCTTGCTGTCTCCTGAATTTATCCTTTACGGAGCCTCCTATCCTCTGCCGCCGCACCCTTCCGAAAAAAATATCTTTTTCCTGGACATGCGGTCGGAGCGGGATGTTTTTGAGGTGATCAAGGCTGTCCAGCCGCAGTGGATTTTTCATCTGGCCGCCGTCTCCAATGTCAGCCATTCTTGGGAGAGAAGAAAAGAAACCATGGAGACGAATGTCATGGGGACGTTCTATCTCTTCGAGGCGGCGAAGAAATTTGTCCCTGATGTTAGGATCCTTTACGTGAGCTCCTCCGATGTCTACGGGTTTATTCCCGGAGGAGAAAACCCAGTCGAAAAGGCTTTCTCGGAAGACGACCCCTTTCACCTCATTAACCCTTATGCTCTTTCTAAAGTGGGCGGAGAGCTTCTCGGCGATTTTTATAGCCGGATTGAAAACCTCGATATCGTTATCGCTCGTCCTTTCCCGCACACAGGCCCCGGACAAAGCTCCGATTTTGTCTGTTCCGATTGGGCGCGGCAGGTCATCCAGATCGAAAGAGGCGCGCAGGAACCGGTCATACGAGCCGGAAACCTCGATGTCAAAAGAGATTTCACTGATGTCAGGGATACAGTCAGAGCTTATATTTTGCTGATGCAAAAGGGAAGAAGAGGAGAGGTCTATAACATCTGCCGGGGTGAAGGCGTTTCTCTGAGGAAGATTTTGGAAATGTTACTCGCGTCTTCTTCAAAGTCCGTGATGGTCGAACAGGATCCGGCAAAAATGAGAAAGGCGGATATTCCCTTCCTGGTCGGCGATAACCGGAAGATCAAAAAGGAAACGTCATGGGAGCCCCGAATTCCGTTGGAGAAGACGCTCCGAGAGCTCCTGGATTACTGGCGGGTCCACCCATAACGGGGACGGTTCTGCGGCAGAACCGTTGTTAATGCTCAGTAATTCGGTAACTCTTTTAAGAAGAGCTTTCGTTAATCATTGCGAGGCCTCTTGGCCGTGGCAATCTCAAACTGAGATCGCCACGGCATCTTCGATGCCTCGCGACGACTTCGTCGGATCGCCA
>CAZKEW010000228.1:0-3427 GCA_964551885.1 uncultured Eubacteriales bacterium | reverse complement strand
TCGGTTTATGAAGTCGTTATCTCCGGAAACACGGCTATGAATCATATGCTCCTCGGGGTCCCTGTCGAAACGCTTGCTGTCGCCCCTTATAATGCCGTCTTTTCACGCCTGCCGGGATTATCGGCGCGGCAAGTGGGATTCGCCATCCATCCGCAGGGAAAAGTCTATTTTTCGCCCAACATCAAGAGCTTTGTCGGTGGCGATATCGCTTCCGGCCTCATAGCTTCGCGCCTCTCTTCGAAGAGGGGAAATTTTCTCTTCATCGATTTGGGTACGAACGGCGAAATCGTCCTCAAAGCCGGCTCCCATCTTATGACAACCTCGACCGCGGCGGGCCCTGCTTTCGAAGGAATGAACATCAGCTGCGGAATGCCGGCGCTTTCCGGTGCCATCTATAAGGTTGAAGATGCGTCGCCCCTTAAAACTCATACTCTGGGAAGCAAGCCTGCCCTGGGAGTCTGCGGGACCGGCCTCATCGACCTTATCGCCATTTTCTTGGAGAGAGGCCAGATCTCGCCGCGGGGGGCGATTCAGGACACGGAGAAAAAGCTTCGGGTGAAAGAGAATATTTACCTCACCCAGGAGGATGTCCGGCAGATGCAGCTGGCCTGCGCGGCCATAAAGACGGGAATCCGGATGATGCTCAAGGAAAATCATCTCTCGGAGGAAGACTTGGACGGAATCTATATCGCGGGCGCTTTCGGGAATTACCTGAATATTAGAAATAGCATGAAGATAGGGCTCCTGCCCAAGCTCGATGAGCGCAAGCTTGTCTTTATCGGGAATTCTTCCCTGGCCGGCGCCAAGCTCCTCCTCATCTCTGAACGAGAAAGAGAGAAAATCGAGTCTTTGATCCAGAAAATACGCTATATTTCCTTGGCCGCAGACCCTGAATTCCAGGATTATTTCATCAAAGCCCTGGAGTTTAAAACCTGGCCTTAAGACGCAGTGGCGATGAAGCTCAGAAAGGAGGATTCATGACAGAAGAGAATCTATTGGAAAGAATGGCAAAAGCCGTTGTCGAAGGACAGAAGGAGGAGGCCGAAAACCTGGTCAAAGAAGCGGTCAAGCGCCGGATGGACCTCCTCGAGGTCATCGAAAAAGGGTTTGTGCCCGGCATCCAAAAGGTCGGCGAACTGTGGGAGAAGGGCGAATACTTCCTGCCCGAGCTCATCACCTCCGCCGCATGCATGAAAGCTGCCATGGCCGTTCTCCAGCCCGAGCTGAAAAAGGCACGGATCGACGCTCCTTCCAAAGGGAAAGTGATCATCGGGACAGTCGAGGGTGATATCCATGATATCGGAAAGAATCTTGTGGCTTCCATGCTCCAGGCCCATGGGTTCGACGTTTATGACCTCGGCGCGGATGTCAAGCTGGAAAAGTTTATCGAAAAAGCGCAGGAGACGAAGGCAGATTTTGTCTGTCTCTCCGCTCTCTTGACGACGACCATGCTCGGACAGAGGAAATTCATCGAGATGCTCAGGGCTAATGACCTGGCCGGAAAGTTTAAAGTCCTGGTCGGGGGCGCCCCGGTCAACCAGAAATGGGCCGCTGACATCGGAGCCGACGGCTATGCCGAGAACGCTTTTACCGCCGTCAAGCTTGCCTCGCGGCTCATGGAAAAGTGAACGCACGAGAGAGTGAAGGACGAACAATGATCAAACCGAAAAGACCCAAATTAGAGCTTTTGAGCCGGACCTTCATCAAAAAGATTGTGGCTGAGGCGTTAGCGCTTTTGGAGAAACAGGGCGTTTTTGTGGAGAACAAAGAAGCTCTTCGGCTGCTCCGGGAAGCGGGCATGAAAATCGAGGAGCCTGCCAAGAGAGCTCTCATCACCTCTAAACTTGTCGAAAAGTCCCTTTCTACAGTGCCGGCTGTGATCAGACTCTATGACAGGTCCGGGGAGAAGGAATTTATCGTCGGCGAGGACTGGGTGCATTTCGACCCGGGCTCGGCGGCAGTGACCATCTTGGACCATGGAACCCAAGCGGAAAGGAAGGCGGTGACCGATGACCTCGTCAAATTCACGCGTCTTGTCGACCGACTTCCGCACTACGATTTCCAGAGCACCGGGCTCATCAGCAGCGATGTTCCCGAGGAGATCGCCGATAGCTACCGCCTGTACATCTGCCTTCAGTATTCCTCCAAGCCGGTTGTCACCGGGACTTTTCGCGTGGAAGGTTTCCGGCCGATGTACGAGATGCTCCTAACTGTAAGAGGTAGCGCAAAGAGCTTGGCTCGAAAGCCTCTGGCTATTTTCGATGCCTGTCCCTCCCCTCCTCTCAAGTGGAGCAATTTGACAACCCAGAGCCTCATCGACTGCGGCCGGGCGGGAATTCCTTCAGAGCTTATTTCCATGGGGATGACGGGAGCCACATCACCTGTGACAATCGCCGGCACCCTGGTCCAGCATGTGGCCGAGAATCTCTCCGGACTCGTGATCGCCCAATTGGCCCAGCAGGGAGCTCCAATTATCTTCGGCGGCTCGCCCTCGAGCTTCGACATGCGCCGAGGGACAACGCCCATGGGCGCCATAGAGACGATGATGATCGATTCGGCTTATGCGCAGATCGGGAAATACCTGCGGCTTCCGACTCACGCTTACATGGGGTTAAGCGACGCTAAAGTGAACGATGCTCAGGCCGGCCTGGAGACAGGGATCGGCGCGGTTTTGGCAGCTCTTGCCGGCATTAATGTTGTCTCGGGCCCCGGCATGCTGAATTTTGAGAGCGCCCAGAGCTTGGAGAAGCTGGTCATCGACAACGAAGTTTGCGGGATGGCCTACCGGTTGATAGAAGGGATCTCCCAACGCGACGAGCCGCTCGCCCTGGGCCTCTTCAAGGATTTCGAGCAGGGCACTCAATTTTTGACGATGCCCCACACCCGGCAATGGTACCGGAAGGAGCATATTTTCCCCTCAATCACTGACCGTGAGACCTATGAGGCCTGGGCTTCTCTCGGAAAGAAATCCATGGCCGACAGAGCCTCGGAGGAAGCAGCGAAACTTTTGCGCGAGAGCCCGGCCTCCTTTCCCGACGAAGCGATCCTCCGTGAACTTGGAAAAATCATGAAGCGTGAGGCCAAAAACGCCGGTTTGACTGACCTGCCGGTCACCGAGGATGTCTGAATGAAGTATTGGAGGTAGTCATTGCGAGGCCCGGAGGGCCGTGGCAATCCCATGAGATCGCCACGTCGCTACGCTCCTCGCGATGACAGGTAGCCGCAGGCTGTAGTCGCAACCTTCAGGTTGCGCTCTTTAGAAGAACGCAGGCTAAAGCCTGCGACTACAGAATGCAACCTGAAGGTTGCGGCTACCAGGTAATACAATTTACTGCGTTTGTATATGTTTAGTGGATTTTTGATTTCCGGCCATGCCGTCAGAAATACAGATTGTCAAAGATTTCACGTTTGTGATCGATCTTCAGAA
>CAZKEW010000227.1:0-3435 GCA_964551885.1 uncultured Eubacteriales bacterium | reverse complement strand
AGAAGGAAACCTCCATGACCTTCCTCAGCTCATCCCCGCCAGTCAGGTTCTTCATCCGGATATATAGCTTGTTTTTTCCCTTGCGGAGTCTTTCCAGGTTGCCTTCCAGGAGAAAAGGAATCTCTTGCTTAAAAGAAGCCTTCTTCTTCCCTTTGAGCTCGGGTTCGGAAATGGCAATCTCGAAGGAATCCTTGAGTTCCCAGAAAAGCTCGCCCTCCGCATCGCGAAGTTCCAGGTGGACTTCCATCATCGTCTTGAGCAGTCCTTCCTCTTCTTTAAACCAGATGCCGGAGTAAGGGATAGCGAGGTCGATAATCCCCTCGGCCCTTTCCGGCTCGATGGTCTTTTTCTTCACCTGCCAGCTGAGGTCAAAAAAGTCCTTTTCCTTGGAAAAGGTTTTCTGGGCCCGGGCTTGAGCCAGGCTCAGCTCATGCATGTACATGAGGTTGATATCCCGAAGAGCCGTGAGCTCGTAGGTCACCAACTGATAATTTCCTGTGCAGGCGGGATCACGAAAAACCACGGGAAAATTGCCGTAATACCAGACTTCGCTGCAGATGAAATATTCGTCCCCCATGTGATTGGTGATTCTGTCCGTCGGAGGACCAAAGAGGATGTAGATCCTTCCCCTATCCGTGAGCCAGCCGGGTTTTCCTTCGGTGATGAAAAGCTCGGTGGCTGTTTCGATGCGATCAAGATACTCCATCTTGAATTCATTCTCCTCGGTCTCAGGGTCGGGGTCGCGGCGAGCCCAGAATTCTTCGATGAATCGGTCTTTCTCTGAATCAGGAAGCTCGAGGAAGATTTTTTCTTCTTGCTTGGTGATGATGTACCGCACTTGAGAGAAAAAATCTGCGTATTGAGGCGGGAGCTTACTCGCCAGCTTATACAGGCGGCAGGAGGAAGATAAAATCGGGAGTAATATAAAAAGTCCAAGAATGAGCCAAAAAATTCCTCTTGCTTGTTGTTTTTTCATCGGCCTTCGGTCTCCTGCCGCTCGAGTTTGTAGAGGCGTAAGGCGAGCTTTATTCCTCATTTTTTCTCTTTCAGGGCCTCGACGTTCTTGCGGATTTGAGGCTGATCAGGGTCTATCTCGAGCGATTTCTCCCACACCGCTAGGGCAGCTCTATAATCTCCTTTCTGGAAATAACATTCTCCGACGGCATTGAGAATATTCATATTCGTCCCGTAATGGGAAATCGTCTTGTCGAAAATTTCGATGGCTTTATCCAACTCACCCGACTTCTGGTAAGCTCGGCCCAGGAGGAAAAAAAGCTCATACTTGGCGACCTGCTCCTGGCTAAGGAAGGGTAGCAAGAGTGATTCGATTTTTTGGGTATCACCCTTGACCATATATGCCTGGGCGAGGTTTAGGGCAAAATCAGCCGTACCGGGTCGTTTCTGGTAAGCTCTTTCCAGCCAAACGATGGACTCATCCATCTTCCCGATGTTGAAGAGCTGCGTTCCCACAAAATAATCATAAATAGGGTCACTGGAGTCAGGAAGAATCTTGGAATAGATCCAGGGCCGGTTGATCGCCTCGAAATGAGTGACAACGAAGGCGTCACTCCCGGAGAGGACTTCCTGTCCATCCACCACTAAAGCCACCCGTATCCCGTAATGAGCCGGGACAAAATCGGCCAGAGAAAATTCCTCCAATAGGTTAGGAAGCTCAAGGTATTCCGTCAGCTTCCTGGAAAAAGTGCGAAACGTCTCGTCATTCTTGAGGAAGACATATCTGACTTCCGCTCTTTCCCTCAGCTCCGGCCGAAGGCCATAAACCTGGAAAGCCAGGCTTAGAGCATCTTTTTTAAGGAAAACCCTGTTGGGCGGAGAGTAGATCTGGTAAGCGCCCAAGCGGAAGGGTTTCAATTTCTTTTCTTCCTCATTCATTCTCGTGACTTTATAGCCCATAATGAGCGAAGTCATCTGGAGAGGCGTTTCCTCTTGCGGAATGACGAGCGTCTGATCCAAGGACGTGAATTCCTTGGAGACTTCATTCTTGACCAGGACCGAAAGCCGGTAACTTCCCGGAATAAGCGGGAACATGTCATGAATGTTGAGCGGCCGGCGGCTGATGCTGGCCATCTTTTCCTCATCAAAATCCAGTGCGATCGTCCGCTCAAACTGATAAACTGCCTTCCCCTCCAGCGTCGCAACGCTGCCGTTGACTTTCAACGTGGTGTAGTATTTCCTCTCGTACTGATTTACCGAAAGCCTTTCCGGCTCGATGGAGAAATGGACAAAATAAAGGCCGGACGGCTCCTTGATGACCTTGACCAGGGATTGGTTATCTATGTAGTTGGCCGTGTATTCTACCTCCACGATATCTTTATACTGGAGGAACTTCTGGGCGTATTTCTCTTCAATCTGGCGCTGGGGTGTTGTCTCTACTCTCTGGATGAGCAAGTCTGAAGCCAGCGAAGGACGGCCGCTGAGGGCGGACCCTTCCCCCGGAATGAGGGTAAGAGAGACATCGGCCAGCGTGGGCTCCAGTTCTTGGAGATGCTGATAAGCGGCTCGATAATCGATCGTGTCTCCGTAATAGGATGTCATCAGCGCCTGGGGCCCATCATGACTCGGGCTATAGAGTCTGTACTCTCCAACTCCCCCTTCCTGGAAAAAAACAAGGTTGAAACCTGGGGGAAGCCCGACATCCGTCTTGCCTTGGTAGAACCAGATTTCAGCGGGATAGGTCTGGGTCTTCCCCTCGAACCTCTGGATGTCGTTGGGCTCACCGAGGATGATGTAGATCCGGCCGCGGTCGGTTCTCCAGCCCGGCTTTGGCCCGGAGCGTCCGAAAAAATGATTGACGTAGTTGATACGGCGGTAATGCTCATTCTTGAATTCGTTCTCAGGAGAGGCGGGTGTCGGGTCGCGATGCTTCCAGAAGGCTTCCATGAAGAGGTCCCTCTCCCTGTCGCTGGTGAGCTTCAAGAAGACTTCCCGCTCCACGGGAGTGATGATGTAAACCACTTCCTCCTCCAGCCACTTCTTGTATTGCTCGGGCAGCTCGCCCCCTGATGAAAGAGGGAGGGATGGCTGAAAAAGGAGACCTATTCCCACCAGAAGAAGGAAAGCCTTGCTCTTCACTCTTGAACTCCTTACTTTCTTGATTGTCCCAGCTTCTGAAGGACTCATCCTCTAAATTAAACCTATCGGTAGATTATTGCAAGTATGCACGGCCACTCAACAACTCCAAAAACGGGAAAGCCTGAAGAATTTAGAGGCCGAGGTTCAAAAGACGGGTGGAATTTCACAAGCTTCCCCACGTCATCAACTATCGTGATGCCCGAAATTGCTGATAGAATTATGCCCATCGCGAGCGAAGCGCGGCGATCTCAACAACTTACCGTGAGATTGCCGCGCTCCCTTCGGTCGCTCGCAATGACAATAATATCAATATTTTCTCCTCCCTTCGGCAAAGCTGGGGTG
>CAZKEW010000226.1:0-3442 GCA_964551885.1 uncultured Eubacteriales bacterium | reverse complement strand
TTTTCATGGCGTGAAAAATCTCGGAAGGGAGCGAATCCCTTGACCAAGCTAAAAAAACAATCACGGAAATAGAAATGCTATCATTGGCCCGAGACTCCTTGCCTTGTTTTTTCTCCCTGTGCTATGATGAACCCGATGGAAATATCCGCCGTAATCATTACCTATAACGAGGAAAAAAGGCTGGAGGGCGCCCTCAAGAGCGTCTCCGGCGTGGTCTCGGAAATCGTCGTCGTCGACTGCTTCAGCACGGATAACACGATCAAGATTGTCAAGAAATACACCGACCGCGTTTTCGAGCGCGCCTGGACGAATTTTGCCGACCAGAAAAATTTTGCCAACAGCAAAGCTTCATACCCCTGGGTCCTTTCCCTGGATGCAGACGAAAGAGTCTCTCCTGAGCTCCGCAGCGAGGTTTCCGAGCTTAAAAAGACCGAGCCCGAATGCTCTGCCTTTTCCATCCCTCGGCAGGTCTTTTATCTCGGCGGATGGATCCGTCATTCCGGCTGGTACCCCGACCGCAAGCTGCGCCTTTTCCGAAAAGACAAGGCCCGGTGGGAAGGGAATTATGTCCACGAGAAGCTTGTTGTCGAGGGAAAAGTCGAGAAGCTCAAAGGCCCTATCCACCATTTCACCTACCGAAATATCGCCGAGCATCTGGCCCGCATCAACAAGTTCTCTGACCTCGGGGCACACAAGCTCTACGCCCAGAAGAAGAAGTGCCGCTGGTATCACTTGCTCTTCCTGCCCTTTTTCAGGTTCATCAGGGCATATATCTGGAAGCGTGGGTTCCTGGACGGATTTGCCGGCCTGGTCATCTCCGTCCTGACCGGCTATGCCGTCTTCGCCCGCTACGCCAAGCTGAGGGAGATCTGGAAAAAAGGAGAGAGGATTGAGCCTTTTCCATATTGACGCCGGAAAAGAATGGCGGGGCGGCCAGCGACAGTCTCTTTTTTTGGTCAAAGAGCTGAAGAAGCGAGGCTATCTTGTCCAATTCGTCGTCCAGCCCGAGAGTCCCCTCCATCAAAAAGCTTCCGAGGCCGGGCTTCCGGTCCTCCCTCTGCGGATGAAGAGTGAGTTCGACCTCGGCGCCATCTTCCGCCTCGGCCGGGCGATGAAACGGCGGAAATGCCGGCTGGCTCATTTCCATGATGCCCATGGCGTCGCGGTTGGAGCGGCGGCAGCGCGGCGGGCCGATGTCCCTCTCCGGTTCATTTCACGGCGCGTTGATTTCCCCTTGAAAAAGAGCTCCTTCTCCCGTCGCAAGTACACGAAAGACGTGGACGCCGTTATCGCCATTTCGGAAGGCGTGAAGAAAGTCCTTCTCGGTTCGGGAATACCCTCGTCTCTTATTCATGTCATTCCCTCTGGGATCGATTTTTCTCCTTTCGAGGAAGTGACCTCGCGCGATTTCTTGCGCCGGGAATTCTCCTTTGCCCCGGATGACTACTTGGTTGGCATCGTTGCCGCGCTCGAGGACCATAAAGGCCACACCTACCTCATCCAGGCCTCGAAGATATTGAGAGAGCAAGCGCTGAAGATAAAGATAATCGTGGTCGGGACAGGCGCCCTGCGCATGGAGCTGGACCGGCAAGCGCACGAAATGGGGGTTGACGACATCGTCTTTTTCCTCGGATTCCGGGAGGATGTCCCCCGCATCCTCGCCTCCCTCGACCTCTTTGTCCTTTCCTCCCACCTCGAAGGCCTGGGAAGCTCCCTGCTCGATGCTATGGCCAGCCGTCTCCCCGTCGTAGCCACCCAGACGGGCGGTATCCCAGAAGTGGTCATTCATGACGAGACAGGGTTGCTGGTGCCGCCTCGCAACCCCCAACTCTTGGCCCAGGCTATCCTAAGGCTCTATCGCGATAGAGATCTTGCGGCACGCCTGGGACAGAAAGGCTATGAGGTCGTCCATCAGAAGTTTTCCGCCGAAGCCATGGCGGGAAAAATCATCGACCTCTACCAGCGATTTGCGGCCAAAAAAGGGGTTCGGCTCGCCTGAAGGGCAAACACGTCTCGAGGACGAATATCGAATATCGGGGACGGCTCTCCGGGAGAACCGTCCCCATCTTGATAAAACATTCTCGGGTATGCTAAGGCCTGAGCGCGGAGGGAAAGCATGAAGATCGAACGCGTGGAGTTAGCGCTTTTGTATCTTTCCTACGTTCGTTTTTTTGAGACAAGCCTCGGCCGCGAAGAAGGACGGAACTTCATCATCGTCAAGGTGTTTGCCGACGGCCTTTGCGGGTATGGCGAAGTCGTGGCGAACTCTGCCCCCCTCTATAGCTATGAGACGACCGCGACAGCCTGGATCATCCTGAAGGAGTTTTTGATCCCGCTGGTCTTAGAGAAAAAGATCTCGAGTCCCGCAGACTTTTACAAGGAGGCGGGGAAATTCCGCGGCCATCCCATGGCCAAAGCGGGCCTGGAGCTGGCGCTGTGGGACCTTCAGGCGAAAAAAGAGGGATTGCCGTTGTGGAAACTCTACGGGGGCACCAAGACCGTCATCCCCGCCGGAGTCAGCGTGGGGATCGAGGATTCCGTCGCCGCGCTCTTGGAAAGGATCGAATCTTTCCTCGGCGAGGGCTATCAAAGGGTCAAGATCAAGATCAAGCCGGGCTGGGATGTGGAGACAACGAGAGAGGTGCGCATGCGGTTTCCCTCCATCTTCCTTCAGGCTGATGCCAACGGCGCTTACAGCCTCGCCGATAAAGAGACACTCAAGAAACTGGATGAATTCAGCCTCTTGATGCTCGAACAGCCATTTCCGCCGTATGACCTCTGGGACCACAGCCACCTGCAGAAAGAAATGAAAACGCCTTTGTGCTTGGATGAGAGCATAATATCGGCAGATACAGCGCGCCAGGCACTGGAGATGGGGAGCTGCCATATCATCAACATCAAGGTCGGCCGCGTCGGCGGGATGATCGAAGTCCGCAAGATCCATGATTTTTGCCGGTCGCAGGGGGTTCCGGTGTGGTGCGGCGGGATGCTCGAGTCGGGCATCGGCCGGGCCCACAACCTTCACATCGCCTCGCTGCCGAACTTTAAGCTGCCCAACGACCTTTCGGCGAGCAAAAGATATTACAAGGAGGACCTGATCGAGCCTCCGATAGACCTGGACAAGGACGGCACGATCAAGGTGCCGGAGGGGCCGGGAATCGGCGTCTTCCCGCAGGAAGACAGGATTAAGCGGGCGACGCTCAAGGCGGAGGTCTTTAAGCCGGCGTGATTTTTTATGCCGCCGGCAAACTTGTCGGGGGGATTTTGAACATCGCTGGTTTCTTCGAGCCTATCATCCGGCCTTTCGGAAATAACGTAGTGACTCAGGTCGGGGAGCGCCTCACTGAGCCTGTGCGGGAAATGGTACTGGCTGCGCCAGTACATGGAAGGCAAAGTCAAGTGGAACCAGTTCGATGATGAAGCCGCTCTCAAGCAAATCTTT
>CAZKEW010000225.1:0-3443 GCA_964551885.1 uncultured Eubacteriales bacterium | reverse complement strand
CCTGGCGCAAAGCCTTGTTCGTCAACGAGAACACCGGATTCGCCGACCTCGCCATGGACCCGTCTGACAGCCTCATTCTCTATGCAGCGGCTTACGAACACCGCAGGTTGCCCTATTATTTTTCGAGCGGCGGGCCGGGAAGCGGGATTTATAAAACGACGGATGGCGGCGAAACCTGGACTCGGCTGACCAAAGACTTGCCCGAAGGAATCATGGGGAGAATAGGCCTCGATGTTTCCCGCAGCTGCCCGGGCGTTGTCTATGCCCTCATCGAACACAAGGACGGAGGCATCTGGCGCTCGGAAAACCGGGGAGAGTCCTGGAAAAGGATGTGCGATTATGTGACCTTCAAGCGGGTCAACACGCGTCCCTTCTATTACAGCCACATCCGCGTCGATCCCACTGACGACAAAGTCGTCTATGTCCTCTCGACGGGTCTGCATGTCTCCACAGACATGGGTCAAAAATTCAGGCCGATCGGCGCCGGAATTCATCCTGACCACCATGCCCTCTGGATCAACCCCTCCAACCCTCTCCATCTCATCGAGGGCAATGACGGGGGCATCGATATTTCCTACGACGGCGGAAAGACCTGGCTGCCCATCCAGAGCATGGACCTTGCCGAGGTCTATCAAATCGGGTTCGATATGCGCCGGCCCTATTATGTCTACTGTGGGCTTCAGGACAACGGGAGCTGGGCCGGGCCCAGCGCGACAACGGATGCAACAGGAATTGCCAATGACGATTGGGTTGCGATCGGAGGCGGAGACGGCTTTTTTGCTCAACCTGACCCGAATGACCCCAACACAGTTTACAGCAACTGGCAGATGAATAATCTCTACCGCTATGACTGGAGAATCGGAAGGAGCAAGAATATCAGGCCCGCGGCGCCTTTGAACGAGCCTCCTTACCGCTTCAACTGGAGTTCTCCCATCCACATCTCGCCCCATGACTCGAACACCGTTTATATAGGAGGCAACTACCTTTTCAGGACTCAAGACAGGGGGCTTTCTTGGGAGATCATCAGCCCGGACCTGACGACCAACGACCCGCAAAAACAGAAAGATTCGGGCGGCCCGATCACGCCCGACAACAGCGGCGCGGAGATCCACTGCACCATCACGACCATCGCCGAATCGCCGGTGGAGCAGGGCGTCATCTGGTGCGGCACGGATGACGGCAACCTTCAGGTCACGCGCGACAGCGGAAAGACCTGGAAAAATGTCGTGGCCAATATTACGGGCCTTCCTCCCCGCACCTGGTGTTCACGAGTGGAAGCATCTCACTTTGAGGCCGGCGCTGCCTATGCCGCTTTTGACGGCCACAGGACCGACGACTATTCCACCTACGTCCTCAAGACCACAGACTTCGGCAAGACCTGGAAATCCATCAAAAGCAACCTGCCTTTCGGCTGGGTCCACGTGATCCGCGAGGACCTCCGAAACAAAAATCTGCTTTTTGTCGGGACGGAATTTGGAATCTTTGCCTCCCTAGACGGCGGGTTGTCCTGGTTTTCCCTGAAAAACGACCTGCCGACTACAGCCGTCCACGACATCGCGGTTCATCCCCGCGAGAACGACTTGATCATCGGGACACATGGAAGAGGGATCTGGATTCTGGACAACATCTCCTTCCTCCAGGAAATGTCTCCGGAAGTGCTTGCCTCTGATGTCCATCTCTTCAGCATCCGGCAAGCAACAGCTTGGCTCATGTCTTCGCAGCGGGAGTCCTTCAGCAAACCTGTTTTCTCGACCAAAAATCCATCCTACGGGATGGCTATCACTGCTTATATCAAGACTAAGCCAAAAGAAAAACCAAAGGTTTCCTTCATCAGCAAAGAGAATGAGACTGTGTTCGAGCTCAACCTTTCCGTCAAAGAGGGAATCCAGAGGGAATACTGGAATCTCCAGACTGCCCCGAAGACAAAAGACGGGAAAAAGATAACACCATCGGCGACTGTCTTCCTGGCGCTGCCGCTCGTTTCACCAGGGGAATACACAGTCGAGCTCAACGTGGATGGGCAGAAATTCCAAGCGTCGGGCGCCGTCCTGGCAGACCCGCGCCTCCAGATGTCATACGAAGACGCATCGGCGCAATACGGAGCTCTGGCCGAAGTCCTGGCTCTGTCGAAAAAAATGGGTCTGGCCATCACGGCGGCCACAAATATCCGGAGACAGATCGACAGTCTTGTCCAGGACCTCAAAAAGGAAGAGAAGACCGCCGAACCGCTCGATGGAGCGATCAGCAAATTCGAAGAAAAATTCCGGCCGTTTGAGTCAGACATCGTGCCCAAAGAATTCGGCACCCAACAGACACGGGAGGACGCCCTGCGAGGAGGCTCTCTAAACCAGTTGATTATGTCGCTGGGGATGTCGATCAGCGGCTATCCCTCGGCGCCAACAAAAACAGATTTGTTTCAGCTCGAGCAAATCACCGGGAAAGTGGATGCCCTCGTCGGCAAGATGAACCAAATCATCAAAGAAGATTTGCCGGGCTTGAACAAGGCTCTTGAGGAATCTAAGCTTAAGCCGCTGAAGGTGCCCGAAGAGGTCAAGCTGTAGGGCTCAGGGCATGGGCTCGAAGGCACGCGAATTTGCTCCCGGCGAGGCAAATTCGCTCACGTCCTCGGCCGTCGTTGCGAGGCCTCTTGGCCGTGGCAATCTCAATTTGAGATTCCTCGCTTCGCTCGGAATGAACCTCTGGGAGGGGATTGCTTCGTCGAAAGCTCCTCGCAACGCCCGCTTCGCCTGCAGATGGCCTTTTTCGCCCATACCCCTCGCCTTGATTTTAATAGTCAGGGCAAAGTGGCCTTATCGCCTATAACTGCACTTTCCTTGTCTAGTCGGGGAGCCATCGTGTGGTCAGGGCGCGGTCTGGATAAAAGTTGATCCGCAGAGAGAGGGATTTCCGCGGGACCATCATAAATGATTCGGTGAGGGAGACGCCGATTTCGACTGCGGGAATCTTATCAAAGACAAACTGCTGCTCTTTGAGGTCCCAGCCCCTGTAGCCGGGGCTGAAGCGTTTGCTCGGCCAAAGCCCCAGAGCCAAGGCTCTCTCGACAATCAGCCTTTCTGTCTCCCAAACGACCTCTTTGACAGCCTCCGACGCCAGGGAATCCAAAATGAGCGCCTTCAAAACCTCATCTTTCTGGAAGAGGCCGTTGATATCTCTTTCGACTTCTGGGCCGATGGTGCATACGGCCAGAGCAACTTTCTTAGCTTTGTCAAAGACAGGATGTCCGTTGGTCTCCTCATAGTCGAGGATTCTATAGGCTGCGGCAGGATTGACTAAAGATAAGAGTTTTTCCTTCCCCTCGGCCATGGATTTTTTCAAAGAATCATCGATCTTGTAGTAAGACCGTTTATCACCCAATCGGTTGAGGACCTTCTGAAGATCGATCACAAACGTGAAATCTTTGACAATCTGTATTTCTGACGGCA
>CAZKEW010000224.1:0-3479 GCA_964551885.1 uncultured Eubacteriales bacterium | reverse complement strand
CCGTTCCAACGTTTCAAGGGGCACCCTCCAAGATATAAATACATGCAGTCCAAGCTAAGGTCAAGAGTAAATTCAGGGGGACGTTCCCCAAGGTGCCACCCTCCCGAAATTGGGCAAACAATATCAATTACCAAATTCCATCCAGCATAATCCGGCCGAAATTCGGAAATTGATGTTGTGTCCCGAATTAAAAAAGCCACTTCCCCGACGCCCCCCTGATGAATTCCGCCGGGTCGGCGTTTTACTTCTTCGCCGCTCCCATATCCGCGTCTCTTTTCGCCTTGTATTCTGTCTCTTCCTTCCAGTTGGGAAAAGCGGATTCCATGGCGATGCGGTAGCCCACTTTAAACAGCAGACGCAGGTCGTCAACCGCCCCCGAGAGGTCCCAGTTTGGGTCATACTCGTCAGAAGGCTTATGATAATTTTCGGCTGTGTACTTGTCTTTTTTGGACAGAGTCCACTCTTTTCCGTGCTCCACATGGTCTATCCCGCCGCTGGGATAAACCGCCGGGATTCCCTGCTTGGCAAAGGGAAAGTGGTCGGAACGAAAATAAGAGCCCTTTTCCGGGGTTGGGTCCGGATTAACGGTCCGGCCTTGTTCTTTAGCTGCGGCTTCGATGTATTGGTCAAGCTCGGAGAGGCCGTAGCCGATAACGGTGATATCTTTCATCCGTCCATAAATATTCAGAGCGTCCATGTTGATGACGGCCGCAGTTTTGGCGGTAGGAAAGAGGGGATGAGTGGCATAATACTCTGAGCCGAGAAGGCCCTGTTCCTCTCCGGTGACAGCGAGAAAGACGATCGAGCGCTGAGGCGGCCGTTTGAGCTTCCGGAAGGCCTCTGCCAGTTCAATCAGGGCCGCCGTCCCCGTGGCATTGTCCAGGGCTCCGTTGAAGATCTGGTCTCCTTCCAGTGCCGTATTCATCCCGAAATGATCCCAGTGCGACATATAAATGATGTTTTCATCCGCACGCTTCGACCCCGGCAAGAGGGCGGCGACATTTCGTGACTTCACTCTTTCGATGCTGTTTTTCAGGGTGAGAGATGCTTCGAGGCCCAGGGGAACAGCCTTAAACCCCTGCTTGGCTGCTCGAACCTTTATCTCGTCGTATTTCAGCCCGGCGCTTTCGAAGATTTTGCGTGCGGTCTCAAGATGCAGCCATCCTTCCACGACGCAGGGAGACATGCTGCTGTCCTCACTCGCCAGGTTGAACTGCGGCCCGGTCCAGCCGTTCTGAACGACACCCCAGGGATAGGCGGCAGGCTCTGTCTCGTGGACGATGAAGACGCCTGCGGCGCCCTGCCGGGCTGCTTCCTCATACTTGTATGTCCAGCGGCCGTAATAGGTCATCGACCGTCCGGAAAAAAGCGCAGGATCCTGTGTGGCGTACCCTGGGTCGTTGACCAGGACCACCACTGTTTTTCCCCGCACATCAAGGCCCTCGTAATCATTCCAGTTGTACTCGGGTGCTACGATGCCGTAGCCGGCAAAGACCATCTCCGAATCAGTCAGCGAGACCTCTTCTACCACCCGCGGGGTGCCCCCCACAAACTCGTCACTGTAGGCAAAGGAGGTCGATTTTTTGCCGCCTTTGATCTCGAGTCTTGCCCTGGGGTCAGCCGTGATCACCACCATCGGGATTTCCTGGAAAAAGCTTTGACCGTTGCCTGGCTTGAGGCCGATTTTCTGAAACTCCTGCTGCAGGAAGTTGACCGTCTTTGTCTCGCCGTTTGAAGCCGGCGCCCTTCCTTCGAACTCATCGGAGGAGAGAATTTCCGTATCTTTGGAGAGATCTCCGGCGGTGATGCTCTCCAGGGCGGATTGTAAACGCCGCTCTTCGCTGCTGCAGCCGAAAAATCCGAAAATGGCCAAGGTTAACAGTGTGTAAATGATTCTTTGATTCATCTTTTTTTCCTTATCTCATTATAGGAGAAGGTAAAACATGAAAGGCACGGTTGTCAAGGAGAGAACTATGAGGCGGCGCTGCTGGGGGACGTTCCCTGCGGTGCCACCCTTTCTCTAAAAAAGCGACCTGGCAATTCTTCCTATACAGTTAAAAAAGTCTTGACTTTTTTATCACATCAGTTAAAATAGTCGCATGATCAAACGTCATCTCGAGAGTGTTTGTTTCGATCCTTCCATTGGCCGTCAGATGCGTTTCATCACCGGCCCACGCCAGTCTGGCAAGACGACCTTGGCCCGCCATATCCTTTCTCTAAACAATTCCCAGGACCTCTATTACAACTGGGACCTCCGCGAGGTGCGCGATACCTATAAATCCGACTATACCTTCTTTGAGAGCCCACTGCGAGATATCCAATCTCGCGGGCTGCTCCCCTGGATTTGTTTCGACGAGATCCACAAAATGCCCAAATGGAAGAATATTCTCAAGGGCTACTATGATAAATACGAGAACGACTGCCGGTTCATCGTCACCGGCAGCGCCCGCTTAGACTGGTTCCGGCGGTCTGGGGATTCCTTGGCGGGGCGTTATTTCCTCTTCCGATTGAACCCTTTAACGCTCTCCGAAGCCGCAGGCCACCCGCACCTTGAGCCTTCCCCCGATGAAAGTGCCCTGGAATTCATAGAACGAAAGCTGAGCCTGGGCACCTCCAGACAGGATCTGCTAGACCAGCTCCTTCACTATAGCGGCTTTCCCGAGCCCTTCCTAAAGGCGGACGAAGCCTTCTATCGACGATGGCAGCGGGACATGGTGGACCGTCTCACAAGGGAAGACGTCCGCGATCTGACGAGGATCATGGCCGTTGAGCATATTGCGACGCTGATGCAGATCATGCCCGATCGCATGGGTTCGCCTTTGTCGCTGAATGCGCTGACAGAGGACGTTGAGATCAGTTATACGGCGGTCAAGAGCGCTATCTCCGCGATGCAGCTCACCTATGCCGTTTTTCTGATCTCCCCTTATCACCAGAGAATCGCGCGGGCGGTCAAAAAAGAGAAAAAGGGTTATTTCTATGACTGGGGCCGCGCGCTCGACCCGGCGAAGAGATTCGAGAATTATGTTGCCGTCGAGCTCGAAACGATGACCGACCTCTGGCACGACAGGGGGATCGGCGATTTCGACCTGATGTACGTCCGGACGCGGGACGGGAAGGAGACTGATTTCCTGATCATGCGGAATCGCCAGCCCTGGTGCCTCTTTGAAGCCAAGCTACAGGACGACGCTATCGCCCGCCACCATTTCGATCAGGCCAATGCCTTGGGGAATATCCCGTTCCTTCAGGTCAGCAATCAGAATCAAGTCTTCAAGAGACAGGATTCGCGCTTTTTTCGCATCTCCGCCAGCCGGTTTTTTTCTTGATTTTGGGCAAAGTGATATATATACGGCCAAAGTGCCCATAAAGGTGAATCTGAATCGAAATTCCGTATGGAAACAAAACAATTAGCGATAATTTTTGCTTATAACCTACATTCCGCACTTTGAGAGGGGTCTAATTTTGTGATTTTCCGGGACTCT
>CAZKEW010000223.1:0-3500 GCA_964551885.1 uncultured Eubacteriales bacterium | reverse complement strand
AAAAAGAGGGTTTGGCTGCCCCAAGCTTTGCCTCCCGGGGGTGACCGAAAGAGCATTTCCGTTGCCGCGGCTTCGATCGTAGCCAAAGTCGTCCGGGATGAAATGATGTTTCTTTTTGAGAATTTTTTCGCCGGCTATCATCTCGCCAGGAATAAGGGCTATGGCACCAAAGAGCATTATCAAGCCCTGAGAGAGAAGGGGCCGACGCTGCTGCACCGTCTGACCTTTAATCTTGAGGGCAAGATTATCTCGAGATGAATGAAAAGATGGATAAGTCGAGAATCATCGAGCTTGCGGAAAGGCAGGTCAAAGCCGGCCGAATCGAAGAGGCCATTGCCGAGTACAAAAAGCTTCTTACCGGAGAAGCGCCCGACCTCACCATCAACAACATCATCGGTGACCTTTATGTGAAGCTGGACCGGAATGATGAAGCCGTCAAAGCGTTTCAGGGGGTCGCCAGCTATTACGAATCCAAAGGCTTTTATTCCCAAGCCTTAGCCATCTATAAGAAAATCAGCAAAATTGACCCTGACAATATGATCATCATTGTCAGGATGGGTGACTTGTTCGACAGACAGGGGTTCACGACGGAAGCTAAGAGAGAGTACCTGAAAGCGGAGCAGAGGCTGCGGAGGGAGAAGCGGACCAAAGAGCTCATGTTCCTGTACGACAAGCTGATCAAACTGGACCGAGAAAACATTTCCCATAAACTCATTCTGGCCGACCTCTTCCGTCAGGAAGGATTCATTGAAGAGGCCGTCTCTCAACTGAATGATGCCGCCGGGCTTCAGCTCGAACGAGGCCAACTCGAGGAAGCTGAGAAAATCATCCAGAAGGCCCAATCGCTCCAGGGAGACGATGAGAGGACCCTGACGAATCTCGTCGAGGTCCTTAAGAGAAGCGGCCGCAGGAAAGAGGCGATAGGAATCGTCGATGAAATCCTCAGGAAAGACGAGGCCAGCGTTCATTTTCAGAATGTTCTGGGAACGCTCTATCTTGAGGAAGGAGAGCTGGGGAAGGCAGAAAAGATATTTGTGGGAATTATCGCCCGCCATCCCCTCAACACTAAGGCCAGGATCAAGTTAGGAAAAGTCTACAGCCTCCAAGAGAGGCCGGAAAAAGCCTATGAGATTTTGGAACCGCTCATCGCGAACTTGATCAAAAAGCAAAAGGAAGACAGAGCCGTAGGCCTTTTAGGGATTATTCTCAGCGCCAACCGTCTTCATCTGCCGGCCCTGGAAAAATTGGCCGCCATTTATAAATCCAAGAATCAAAGAGATAACTTAGAAGTGGTTTACCGGGCCATCTTGGGAGAGGCGCGGGCCCGGCAATTAACCGAGACAATGTTTGTCGCTCTCGCCGAGCTCATGGAGCTCTGTCCTAAAGATGATGGGCTCGTCAAGGAGTACTGGAGTTTGCGAAAACAGCTTGGGTTTGTGGATGATAAAAAAGTGGAAGAGGAGCTGTTGACCGCTGGAGGAGATGCAGAGAACATTGAGTTGTTTCTGGCCAAGGTGGATCTTTATGTGAGCCAGGGACTCATCCGGAACGCCAAAAGAATTCTGGAAAATTTGAACATCAAATTTCCTCACAACGCTAAAATAGAAGAAAAGATTGCGGAAGTAGAGAAGATCACCACCAAGGTCAAGGCGGAGGAGATACGACACCGCGTCGAAAAAATCCAGGAGATAGAGGAGAAGATTGAGGCCACCCCGGAGCTGGCCAAGACTTTTCTTTCTCTCCTTCAGGATGAGGGGAGCACTGAAAAAAGGGTTACCGCGGCTGATCTTTTTGCCGACACGGAGATCCTGCCTCTCCCTTCTGAGGAACCCGCCGAGAAGAGATATTATGACCTCGGCGAGAAAATAGACGAAGAGCTCGCCATGATCCGGAGCGTCTTTTCTCAGCAGCTCAGAGGCGATATTTCCATCTTGGAGAGGGAGCTTTCTGAAATTGTCCGGGACTTTAAAGAACAGGTTCGAAAGAGGATCGACCCTAAGGATTATGAGACCCGTTTTCATCTCGGGCTGGCGTTTCTCGACCAAGGCCTTTTCGAGGATGCCATCGAAGAGTTCCTGCTTGCTTCTGAGGAGCCAGGCCGGATGCTGGAATGCTACAGCATCATCAGCAAAGCTTACCGGCAGAAAAATGACCTCGAGGAAGCCTTTAAGTGGCTCCGGGAATGCCTGAAATTAGTGAAAGGAGGGTCGGACGAATTTTATTTCCTTGAGTATGAACTGGCCTCGCTTTATGAGGATAAGGAAGACAAGCAAAAAGCGTTGGAACTTTATCAGAGAGTAAAAGATTGGAATCCCGGCTACAGAGACGTCCGGCAGAAAATCGAAAGCCTGAAATAGGCTTTATTTGATTATTTTCCCTGAGATGATGAGGATAAGCCCTTTGTCTCCGCCATCCATTTTGGAGACGCCGACCACTGTTTTCTCGCCGGGCTTCCACCTGGATCAGGTCCTCTTTCTCTTCTTTGATGTACTTCGGCCGGAGTTCGAGCTGGAGTTCGGCATCCTTCCCCAAGGTGATTCCGGAATATTCCTGGTCGATGACCCGGATATAGGAGGTTTCCAGAAGGCTTAGGCCAGGGGCTGAGTCCTGATTTCCCCCCGGAGATGTGTATCTGCGGGGTTGCCCTCAGCGCTCCTGGGGGAACGTCCCCCACAGCTTAGAAGCCTGTGATCAACCCAAAGGCCACTCGGCCATAATCATTGTACACGCTGTCAAAAATGTAGGTGAATTCAGCCGTGGCGCGGCTATTCTCTCCAGGTTTTGGGGGAGGGACGTCGCCGGCCAGCAAGGCCAATGGCGCATGGCAGCCGTTGCATCCGGCTTTGTCTCCGGCCACCACTGGGTCCTTTTCAGCGTGCGGAACAGCCAGCTTGAAGTATTCGATCTCATCCCAGTGATGGGTGTAAGCCTGGGACATCATCGCCCGCGTCCACTGCTGCTAAAAGTCCGTGTGGCAGGAGGTACCACAGAACTTGGGCGTTTGATAATCATCGTATTTTCGCGTTCCGACGGCTTGGTCGCCCGCTTTGGCGGTTTGCTGGGGATTCATCCCCAAAAAGAAGAACAAAACAAGGGCCGAACAAATGATTGCCGAGAAGGTGACCTTCATGGCTCCTCCTTTTTTACTCTTTAGGGACAGTTCTCCACGAGAACTATCCCTGGTTTAAACAAAATTATAAAATTTGGATCACTCCCGACCGCATGCGGCCGTATTACGAGGAGTTTAAAGAACCGTTTATGCGGTTCTTAAAGGAAATGAGGGAAAAAGCAACGTGGGAGGAATGGGAAGAGGCGCCGGAGATCCATCGCCTGGGCAATCAGGTGCATTTCTTGATCCCTCTTACTTTCGACGGCCGGACAGGGAACTATTGTTTCACGTTACTAAGTGAAGGCGATCAATGGTATTTCCAGCACCTGGAGGCCATCAACATCCGCCTGGACAAGATTAGAGCGCTTCCCACTTCCACTTTTCCTGATGT
>CAZKEW010000222.1:2380-3526 GCA_964551885.1 uncultured Eubacteriales bacterium | reverse complement strand
AAGCGCCGCTATGCCCAGGACCATCTGGATCATTTGCGCACCGCCCTGATGTGGGAGCCTCGGGGCCATGCGGATATGTATGGGTGCATCGTGACAGAGCCTGTTTCGCCTGATAGCCATGTCGGTGTTCTTTTCCTTCATAACGCTGGGTTCAGCACGATGTGCGGGCATGGAATCATTGCCCTTACAACCGTCGCTTTGGAAACCCGTATGGTAAAGATCAAGGGAAAAAATCCTGTCCTAAAGATCGATACGCCTGCCGGACAAGTCACCGCCGCTGCCAGAAAAGAGAAACGCAGGGTTAAAGAAGTGTCCTTTCTCAACGTTCCCTCCTTTGTCTATGCTTTAGATAAGACGGTGGAAGTAGCGGGCTTAGGAAAGGTGAAGGTTGATGTGGCTTTTGGGGGCGCATTTTACGCCTTCTGCCGCGCCGAAGACCTCAGCGTTAGGCTTGTTCCTGAAGATTTCCGCCATCTGATTAATGTGGGAACGAAAGTAAAGAGGGCGGTCATGGATTCGCTGCCCATCCGCCATCCTTTTGTGGAGGACCTCGGCTTTCTCTACGGGACGATTATCGTCGGCGAACCCGAGGATCCGGCGCATCACAGCCGAAATGTCTGTATTTTTGCCGAAGGAGAGGTCGACCGCAGCCCCACCGGGACCGGTTTAAGCGCCAGGGCAGCTCTTCACTATGCCCGTGGAGAGCTCAAAAAGGGTGAAACTTTTGTCGTGGAGAGCATCCTCGGGACCTGTTTTTCCTGCCGCGTCGCTGATGTAACCCAGTTTGGACCTTACGAGGCGGTCATCCCTGAAGTAACGGGCAGCGCTTATATAATTGGGCAGAATGAAACCCTGATCGACCCCGAAGACCCCTTACGATTCGGTTTCATCCTCCGGTAATAGAATTTATTTCAAAAGTGGTCGTTGCGAGACAGTGAGACAATAGGAATCCGAGGCAGTCATTGCGAGGCCATTTGGCCGAAGCAATCTGACGAAGTCATCGCGAGACATCGAAGATGACCCTTCGGGTCAGATCGCCACGATTCGCTCGCGATGACATAAATCTATCGGCAAATTTGGGTCTACACTTCCTGTTTCTCTTTCGTTCTTGTTTTTTGTATAATAATATTTTAGGAAAGGAGGTCT
>CAZKEW010000222.1:0-2370 GCA_964551885.1 uncultured Eubacteriales bacterium | reverse complement strand
GAGACATCGAAGATGACCCTTCGAGTCAGATCGCCACGTCGCTGCGCTCCTCGCGATGACCATGAGGGAATGGCGCTATAAATCCGGAGGGAATCAAATTCTCGTTGGATCTATTCTTTGCTAAACACGCAAAGGGTGGGAAAGAAGGGTTAGTTATAAGCCTTGTGGAGGGCGTTTGTGATGGTGGACTGAAGCTCCCCTTCCTCGAAAGGCTTAGTAATGTAGCCGAAACGGGCCATCCCGTTTGCTCTCTTTATAGTGTTTTCGTCCCCGAAGGCGGTGATATAAACCACGGGAACATTGTATTCATAGAAAATCTGTTTGGCCGCCTGGATCCCGTCTAAATTGCCCTTCAACTTGATATCCATGAGAACAAGATGCGGCTTCCCCGAAGCTACCTTTTGGATGGATTCTTCGCCGGAAAAAACAACCTCTGAATCAGTAAACCCGATTTTTCTCAGGATACTCTGAATGTCCATGGCGATGATGGCTTCGTCCTCGACGACGAGAATCTTGAAGCCATTGGTATGGAATTTAGTGTCAAGTTGTTTTTCTTTTTCTATTGGCTGAGTGTGCCACATTTTTGTTTCTCCACTGGTTTAGTCGCTAAAGAAGGGAAAAGATTGAAAATTAATGAGTATACGATACCTCCCGGCCACCAAATCAAAAATATAAGTCGGCAGTGACACAGTGACCATGGATTTAGTCGTTGAAGACGGTCTTTAATGAAAAAATTGGCGCTCGGGAGTGCCCTTTTTCACTTCAGAATCCCCGGGCGAACATCGTCCAGAACTTGTCGCCGAGTTCCCAATACTTGCTCATAGCGGCGCGGGCAAAGTCATTAGTGTACTTGGTGAGGTATTCCTTGGTCTTTTTTATATTTTCTTCCGATTTCCCGCCCGCCCAGAGCTCCACGGCCCTTTTCTCGATAAAGGGCAGGTCCTCGAAGGCTTTTTCTTCAAACTCTTTGATCGCCGCATCGATGATCTCTTTTGTTTCGCCCCATCGAATTGTCGCCAGACGATTGGCTCTGCGGAAAGCCCAGCATGCCGAATCTGTGCGGAATCGATGCTGGGCGCAAACCTCAAAACTCGGCGGAAGCTCTGTTACCCCGGCAAAAATGGGGATTCTGGCGCTCTGGCCAGGGTTATCAAAGGCAAACCAGGCCACTGCTCCAACCGCGTCAGGCAGCCAGTCCCGGCATTGAATAATATGAGAATAGGAACATCCGGCTATGGCGATCGTCCGGATCCGTTCAACCGCTCCTAACTTCAGTGCGTTGAGGAGGGCGAACATATCCCGGGACATCCAGGGGTTGGCCACAGGGCTCTTGACTATCCCGGTGCCCTTTCGGTCTTGCACCAGGAGGTTTTTGGTCATGTCGAATTCGGTGCCGTCATAAGTTGACCGGTAAAATTTCATGATATCCCTGACCGAGACCTTTTTATCAGGCTTGACAGAGAATGGAAGCTCTTCCGCATCCATTTTCAAGTTCGATGAAGGAGCAAAGCTGCTGAGGACAAAATATTCTCTGGTCGAAAACGGCTTCTGTCCGCTGTAGGCTTCCCAGAATCGAAAAGGCTTTCCGCTTTTAGGGTCCCACCAGCCCTTTTCTGTCGCCAGCGTAAAGACATTGTCCGAGGCCATGCAGCGGTCAGGATACTCGAGGCGGAGCTCGCTGATCCGAGGGATATTTGCCGAAACTCCCACATGGTCGTCAGGAATTCTGACGGCGGCCCAGACGGCGCCTTTCTCCCGCAGGCCGGCGCCGAAAATCTCGAACTGCCAGACTTCCTTTTTATCGGCAATGGTGATGCATTCGCCCATGTCTCCATACCCGTATTCTTTGACGAGAGCGCCGGCAAGCTTTATGGCTTCCCGGGCAGTGGTGCACCTCTCGAGCATAATCCGTTCCAGCTCTTCGATCATGAATAATCCGGCGCTGTTAAAAAGCTCTTTCCTGCCTCCGATGGTTGTCTCTCCAATGGCCAACTGGTGCTCGTTAAGGCAAGGATAGGCTGTATTGAGAAAAGCATAGGTCTCTGCGACCTGGGGGATCTCACCTCTTGCTGCGACTCCCTGGAGGTCGCGCGGTGTCTCGTTGTGCATCTTGCCCGAATAGACCGTGGTTGTTGATCCTTCAAGATGCTTGGCAGGCGGGACAATGTTCAGCCAGGTGCGGTAATTTCCGTCACAGGAATGAGCCGTTATGACGGACCCGTCTGTAGTGGCGAGGCGTCCGGCCATGATGCTGGTGCAGCCAAGCTCAACTTCGTCCCATGCTTGAGGTTTAGGCTGGAATTGCGGAGAAAGAGTAACTAGCCTGGACTATTCATAAAAATGAGAGAAAAAGTCATCCCTCTCCCTTGA
>CAZKEW010000221.1:0-3656 GCA_964551885.1 uncultured Eubacteriales bacterium | reverse complement strand
TGAACCCTTCGATATTCTTATTATTCCAAGCTGCTTTTTGGCGTTCGAGGATATCCAAAACTTCGGTTTCAATTTTTGATTGAGGCGAAACCGACTTCTGAAAGCTTAAAAAGAGCGCCGGCAAGACGAGCAGCAAGATGAGCTTTTTCATTGTCCCTCCTTCCTTTCCAATCATAAAGTAAGAAAAGCCGGAAAGCAAGACCTTTGAATTTGACTCTTCAAGTATTTATTGTTATTCTTTTTTTCAGCAGATGAGAGGGAAAAATGAATGACGAGCCGACCAAGACACTAAAAATTGAGACAAAAAAAATTCTGCCCGGGCAAACCTTGGCCAGTAAATACCGCATCATCGGAGAGCTCGGCCGGGGAGGGATGGGAGTTGTCTATGAAGCCGAGGACCTCAGGCTCAAGCGCACCGTGGCTCTCAAATTTCTGCCTCCTGAGCTGACTGCGGACCCGGACGCCCGCGAGCGATTCATCCATGAGGCTCAAGCAGCCTCGAGCCTTGACCACCCCAATATCTGCACCATTCACGAAATCGATGAAGCAGAAGGCGGCGGGCTATTTATCGCTATGGCTTGCTATAAGGGAGAGAGCTTAAAGGAGAAGATAAAACGGGGGCCCCTTGAAGCGGCAGAAGTCTTAGACATCGCCTCACAGATTGCCGAAGGCTTGGTTAAGGCCCATGAACAGGGCATTGTTCATCGCGACATAAAACCTGGAAATATCATCATCACCACTGATGGGATCGCTAAAATCCTCGATTTCGGCCTGGCCAAGCTGGCGGGAGAGGCGAGACTGACTCTTCCCGGCACAACCTTGGGCACAGTGGCTTATATGTCTCCCGAACAGACCCGAGGGGAGAGCGTGGACGAACGCACGGACATCTGGTCGTTGGGGGTTGTTCTCTATGAGATGGGCACGGGCGAGCTTCCGTTTGGAGGAGTGAAAGAGCAGGCAGTCATCTATGCTATCCTGCATGAACAGCCCCTCTCAGTCAAAGATTTGCGTGCCGATTTTCCGGCAGAATTAGAACAGATTATCCGCAAGGCTTTGTCCAAAGACCCGGCCAAGAGATTCGCCTCTGCCAGAGAAATGGCCGATGCGCTCCAAGACCTAAAGATGAGGATAAGCACGCGTTTCTATCCCACGGCCAAAAGGCTCTCTTTCCGCCGTCCCCGCAGGCGTCTTCTCCTGGCCGCTGCCTCGGTCTCTGTAGCCGTTCTTGCGCTTGTCATCTGGATGCTCAGCAGGCCCAGCCTGGCCTTTGAAAGCCGGGATAAGCTTATAGTGGCCGATGTGGACAACCTCACTGGATATGCGGTCTTTGACTTGGCGCTGCGGACAGCTATAGAAGCCGACCTGCAGCAGTCGCCATACGTTGCAATTTTTGACAAAGCTCAGATCACCGAGACGCTCCGTCTAATGAGACTGAGCCCTTCCTCGCGCATTGACGAAAAGCTCGGCTATGATATCTGCCGCTTCGCCGGAGTCCGAGCCTTTATTCTCCCGCGCATCCTTTCTGCGGGTGAGGCCTATGAGATTCAGGCTATCCTGATTGACCCGGTGAGGCAGCGGCATGTGGACCGGATCCGCGTCACTGCCCGCGGCCGGGAAGAAGTTCTTCTCCACGGCATCGATAAGCTGGCTCAGCAGCTTCGTTCCCGGCTCGGCGAATCGATGAACTCTATCGAAAAAGCCGATAAATCCATCGTTAAGGTGACAACCTCCTCCTGGGAGGCACTGAATTACTTCTCGATGGCCCAGGCCAAGTGGCAGGAAGGAAAATATAAAGAGGCAGCGACGCTTTACGAGCTTGCTCTCGAAAAAGATCCTCAATTCGTCGATGCCAGGTCATCTTTTGGCTTATTACTTATTCAATTCTTGGGCCAGAAGAAAAAGGGGCAAGAGATGCTAAGCCGGGCTCTTGAAGAAGCCAAGAGTCAAGACCTGCCCCAGCGTGACCTCTTGAAGCTCAAAGCGGCTTACCGGCAATTCGTCGATGAAGACCTGGAAGGAGCTCTGGAAGAATACAAGATGATCCGAGAGCTTTATCCGGACTTCATGCCCCCTTTTAATAACTCAGGAATGATCTTGCGGACCCTCGGAAGATACGATGAAGCGGTGCTCATGTACGAGAAAGCAGCCCAGATTGCCCCAAGAAACAGCATTCCTCTGCAAAATCTCTGGTTCACCCATATAAATTTCAGGAAGGACGCCCCGGCTGCCGAAGATGTCGCCCGTCGCCTGGTCAATTTGGCTCCGGAGTTGGCGAACTCGCACAGCTATTTGGGTTATAGCCTGGCTGCCCAGGAAAGATTTGAGGAATCCGAGAAAGAATTACGAAAAACAGTGGAACTTGAGCCCGGCCATCCCTACGGGCTTCCCAACCTGGCTCATGTTCTCTTGGCCTCCGGGAAAGTTGCAGAAGCCGTTCCATTTTACCGACAAGTGCTTGACCTCGCCAAGGAGGAGAGGATGACAGGAGACCCGGAGAAATCGGCCTTTGATCTCGCCATGGCTCTACGAGAATCGGGGCAGCTTGAGGAAGCAAAAAAGGTTGCAACTGAAGGCCGTGATGCTTTCCTGAAAAAGCTCGCCGATTCACCAGCTGGTGCTGAAGAATGGCTTTTCGTTGGACAGCTGGAAGCAGTCAGCGGCAAGTCCAACGAAGCCAATCAATATTTGAAAAAAAGCCTAACGACTGGAGTGAAAGGTCCCTACGCGATGATGAGCCTCGCCGAGCTCTATGCCCTCACAGGGAATGCGGATCTCGCCATAGAAACAATCAAGAAGGCCCTGGAGGCCGGCTATTTTGATTATTTTTTTCCTGTCATTCTGCCTACCTTCCAGTCAATCAGAAATCTGCCTGAGTTCAGGGTCCTATTCAAGCTCGGCGGATGAAAAATGGGGACACGTTCCTAATTTCTGAATTAGGTACGTGTCCCCATTTTTTACGACGGGAGCGTGATAAAGATGAAAATGACTTGGCTTAAGATCGTGCTTTTGATGATGACGGCGGCCATTTTAATAGCTGGCCAAACGGGAAATCATAAAATTTTGATCAGGACTGATCTGGGAGATATCAAAGTCGAAATATATGAAAAGCAAGCGCCCATCACAGCCGCCAACTTCTTGAGGTATGTCGATGAAGGCCTGTTTGAGGGAGCGTCGTTTTACAGGGTCGTCCGCTTGGATAACCAGCCGGACAATGCTGTGAAGATCGAGGTCATCCAAGGTGGATTAGAGTTCTCGGAAGAGAAAAAGACATTCCCGCCTATCGAGCACGAGACGACGGCGAAGACAGGCATCCTTCATAAAGATGGCGTCATTTCCATGGCCAGAAGCAACACGGGCACGGCCGCTTCTGAATTCTTTGTCTGCATCAACGACCAGCCGGAGCTCGATTTCTGCGGCAAGAGGAATCCGGACGGCCAGGGATTTGCGGCTTTCGGCAAGGTGATCGAAGGCCTGGATGTCGTCAAGAAAATACAGCACCAGCCCGCCGACGGCCAGATGCTTGTCCAAAGGGTCAATATCCATAATATCACGCGCCTGAGCGGTCTCAAGACAAAACCTCCAAGGAGTAAGTCATGAGAAAGAAAATATCTTATTCAAGCATCTCAATATGGGCAATCGTTGTTTTCTCAGCCTTG
>CAZKEW010000220.1:0-3704 GCA_964551885.1 uncultured Eubacteriales bacterium | reverse complement strand
CGTCCTTCGCTCTTCTCTCCTTCGGAGAGAAACCCTGCCCGCTCAGGACTCATAGGGGTTTTTCACCCCCTGCCCTTCGCCTTGAATAACAAATGAGGGCAAATTTGCTCAGATCTTCGCTTCGCTGCCTTCAGTTATATTTCCGATGTTTGACCCTTGTGCTTGCCTGTGTTATTTTAATTCGGTGACAAATGAGACGAAGATGGTTACGGTAAGGTTTGCGCCAAGCCCGACAGGGTATTTGCACCTGGGGAGCGCCAGGACAGCCCTTTTCAACTGGCTCTACGCCCGGCATACCGGCGGCCGATTCCTGCTCAGGATTGAAGATACAGACATGGCGAGGTCCAATATCAGGTTTCTTGACGAAATCCTCCGCGACCTCTGCTGGCTCGGCATGGACTGGGATGGAGAGCCGATCTTCCAAAGCAAGCGTTTCGCTCTCTATAGGGAAAAAGCGGAAGAACTGCTCGCCGCGGGCAAGGCTTATAAAGAGGGTGAGGCCATCATCTACAGGATGGAAAAAGGCCGCGCCATCGAAGTCCATGACATGATCCACGGCAAGATCACCTTCCAGACAGATGAGATCAAGGACCAGGTGATGATCAAGTCGGACGGCTCCCCATCGTATAATTTTGCCTGCGTAATCGATGATACAGAGCTTGGAATCACCCATATCTTGAGGGGAGATGACCATATTTCCAATACGCCCAAGCAGATTCTTTTTTACGAGGCGTTCGGCCTCACGCCCCCACAGTTCGGACACATGCCCCTGATTTTGGGGCCTGATGGAGCAAAGCTTTCCAAGCGGCACGGCGGCGTCGCGGTCGAAGAATACAGGAAGGAAGGTTTCCTCCCCGAGGCCCTGATGAATTATCTGATCTTGCTGGGCTGGTTCCCGGGCGAGGAGCATGAAATCCTCACGCCCGAAGAGGCGGTGAAATTGTTCGATATTTCCGGCATGAGCGACGTCCAGGCCAAGTTCGACATCCAAAAACTCCGCTGGATGAACGCCGGGCACATCATGAGAAAAAAGACGGAAGACCTCCTGCCGCTCATCAAGGATCAGCTATCGGCGGCAAACGTCAATCTCGCCGGAGTGAGCGAAGACTATCTCGCCAAGCTTGTTGACCTCTACAAGATCAGGATGAAGACGCTGCGGGAATTTGTGCCCCTGACGGATTGTTTTTTTACAGACGATTTTGCCGTCGAGGAAGAAGGAAAGAAGAAATACTTGGATAAGCCGGAGAACATAGAGAACCTCAAGATTTTGACCGGCCGCCTGGAAAAGCTCGAGGAATTTTCGAGCGGGAATATCGAAACAATTTTCCGCCAGCTCGCCGAGGAAAAACGCCTTAAAGCAGCCAACCTCATCCATCCGGCCCGTTTAGCCGTCAGCGGCAAGACTTCAGGCGCCGGGCTTTTTGAGATGATGGAACTTCTCGGCAAAGAAAAAGTCTTAAAACGTCTAAGAGGCATCGCCCCATGAGCACGCAGGAACCTAAAAAGAACTTCATCAGAGAAATCATCGATGAGGACATCAGGAACGGAAAAAACGGCGGGAGAGTCCAGACCCGGTTTCCGCCCGAGCCGAATGGCTTCCTTCATATCGGCCACGCCAAATCCATCTGCCTGAATTTCGGCCTGGCCGCCGACTATCGCGGGCTCTGCAACCTGCGCTTCGACGACACAAACCCGGAGACCGAAGAGATAGCCTACGTGGAATCCATCAAGCAGGATGTGAGATGGCTGGGTTTCGACTGGGAGGACCGGGAGTTTTATGCCTCGGATTATTTCGAGAAGCTCTACGAGTTCGCCGTTGACCTGATCAAAAAAGGCAAAGCTTATGTCTGCGATTTAAGCGCCGAAGAAGTCAGCGAGCATCGCGGCACGCTGACGGAGCCGGGTAGAGTGAGCCCCTACCGGAACCGCTCTGTCGAGGAAAACCTTGACCTTTTCCGGAGGATGAGATACGGCGAATTTCCGGACGGCTCCCGCACGCTTCGCGCCAAGATTGACATGGCCCACCCCAACCTGCTGATGCGGGATCCCGTGCTCTACCGGATTCGCCGGGAGCGCCATTATAGGACAGGGAACAAATGGTGCATCTATCCCACTTATGATTGGGCCCATGGCCAGTCAGATTCTATCGAAGGGATCACCCATTCCATCTGCACGCTGGAATTCGAGGTCCATCGCCCGCTGTATGATTGGCTGCTGGATCAGCTCGGCATCCATCATCCTCAGCAAATCGAGTTTGCCCGGCTCAGCGTCAGCCATACCGTCTTGAGCAAGCGGAAGCTCCTGGAGCTTGTGAGGGCAGACCATATCAGCGGATGGGACGACCCGCGCATGCCCACGATCTCGGGGTTGAGGCGCCGCGGCTACACTCCAGAAGCGATCAGGAATTTTTGCGAGATCATCGGCGTGGCCAAAGCCAACAGCATTGTGGATTTGGCCCTGCTCGAAGATTGTGTGCGCGAGGACCTGAACAAGCGGGCTCCGCGCGTCATGGGGGTCTTGCGGCCGCTCAAGGTCGTGCTCTTAAACTACCCGAGCGATCAAGTCGAGGAGCTCGACGCCGTCAACAACCCGGAAGACCCCGGCATGGGGACGAGGAAAGTTCCGTTTTCCCGCGTCTTGTACATCGAGCGGGATGATTTCATGGAGGATCCGCCGAAAAAGTTTTACCGCCTCGCACCCGGCCGCGAAGTGCGCCTGCGCTATGCCTATTTCATCACCTGTGTCGATGTCATCAAGGACCCGAAGACCGGCGAGGTCATCGAGCTCCACTGCACTTATGACCCGGCCACACGCGGCGGCGACGCTCCCGACGGCAGGCGCGTCAAGGCGACGCTGCACTGGGTATCAGCGGCCCATGCTTGCGATGCCGAAGTGCGTCTCTACGATACGCTTTTCACCAAGCGGGATGCCGGCGAAGTCGAGGAAGGCGCTGACTGGAAGTCCAACTTGAACCCGAAATCGCTGGAAGCTCTTGAGGCATGCAAGGTCGAGCCGAGCCTTAAAGGGGCTGCACCCGGGAGCCGGTATCAATTTGAGAGGCTTGGGTATTTCTGCGTGGATATTGCCGATTCTTCGCCGGAAAAACTTGTCTTCAACCGGACCGTGACTCTCTACGACCCCTGGGCCAACATCAAAAAAGCCGGCAAAGAAAACGAATAGTTATCCTCCTCAGCCTGTCCATGGAAGATTACATGGAAGACCACATGAATGCCGCCCGGATCGCCGTAACGGCGGCTTTCGTCCGCGGCATGAGGAATTATGCGACCGATCCGCCCACCCCGCGTTATCAAAAAGACCTGGCCCTGTATCACGCCCTTCCTTACGGGCTCCGGGACATGATGAGAAACCCGGTCATCCCGGAATTCTATGTCGATGTGACATCCGTCATGAGTAAAAAAACGGAAGTGCTGGCCATGCATGCCAGCCAAAAGGAATGGCTGGACAAGAGCCAGGGACTGGGCTCCTATCTGATGGCGATGAGAGAGATGACCAAAAAAGTGGGATCGATGTCGGGCCGGTTCGAATTCGCCGAGGGCTGGCGGAGGCACCTCCATCTCGGATATTCAGCCGCGGACATCGACCCTCTCCGAGAAATTCTCGGCCCCCTTTGCCGTCCGGAAGAAATGAACTAATACAAACGCAATAATTCCCGTGTCATTGCGAGGAGTCCTGCTCCGGTGGGA
>CAZKEW010000219.1:0-3714 GCA_964551885.1 uncultured Eubacteriales bacterium | reverse complement strand
CATATGGAAATAATATTTACCATTATATTTGTCTCTTGTCAACCCAAATTAGACCCTTTAATGAAACGCTTGGGAGAGAATGGATGATAACCGTGGCCTTAGCTTATTTTAATACGGAGACCTGGAAAAAGCTCGTGAGGAATATGAAAGAATGACTTCTCTCACAATGGGTAAGAGAAACTATGGCGACATCTACGCCAAAAGCTATTACATGCTGGGCAAGATCTGCGAACAAAAAGGCGACAAGGTGAAGGCGGCCGAGCATTACCAGAAATTCCTCGACCTCTGGAAGGACGCCGGCCCGGGGATTCCTGAAGTCGAAGATGCGAAAAAGAGGCTCAGCGCACTGAAAATCCCATGATATGGGCTGAGCGACTTGACGAGTTCTCGATGGAGAACTATTCTCTTTTATAGAAAGACAAAGGGGAAGTCAAGATATTCAGTCACATTAGGGGATGCCTTTTATTTGAAACCTATATTGAATAACGAGTGTTTATAAGAGAGATGGGTTTTTCCATAATGATTCGCTTTGAGGAGGCAAAAATGATGAAAATTGAAGCCAAAGAAATTTGCCTGATTTTTGTACTTTCCATCCTGTTCGTTCTTCAAGGGTTTGCCCAGCAATCTCCAAAAATCGCCGCCGTCGACCTGCAAAGGGCCTTTGAAGAATCATCAGAGGGAAAAAGTGTCATCTCGCAACTCAAGCAGAAAGAGCAGGCCATCATCGGTGAGCTGGATAAGTTTGATAAGCAAATTTTGTCTCTTGAAACAAAATTAAAAACACAAAAGTTGACTTTAACCGATGAAGCCCAACAAAAATTAGCTTTAGAACTGGATACAGCAAGAACACAGCGAAAGCGAGTGGAGGAAGACTCCACAAAGGATTTTCAGCGAATGCAGTTTACATTAGTCAATAATCTAAGGAATGAAGTTTTATCGGTTGTCGAAGGTTACGCTAAAGAGAAACAAATAAGCTTAGTTTTTGACCTCTCGTCCCCCGCTGGAGTGCTCTATTGCGAACCATCCCTCGATATCACCAGCGAAATTATTAAGAGATATGATTCGTCTAAAGTGATCAAAAAATAAGCTTAATTTTGATGTAGGACGTCAGGGTTTGCGGGCAGAAGCCAGCCAATGCGGCATGGGCGGGGGAAGAGGCCGGCAGCTAAATTCAATAAACCCGGCTTCGCTCATCCATATTTCTAAATCTTTGTCAGAAAATACCCAGCCGTGTTGCGCGGTCAGGGCCATATTGACGGCGAAAAGAGAAGAGAATTTGGGTTTTGTGCGGGTTGCATCTGTCATCATGTCCAGAACATAAATAATTCCACCCGAAACCATAGCGTTATAAACCTTCCTTAAAAGGGCAACAATGGAATCTGCTGATTCTTGGTGGAGCACACCGAAAAAGTTCACCACATCATTATCGCCAGGGAAAGCCATTGTATGATAATCGCCGGCGAGCGTCTTCACCCGGTCCTGCATTTTTTCCGCCTGAATGAGTTCATCTGCCACACGCACAATTTCGGGCAGGTCAAGGACGGTGCACTCGATTTCCGGACTTATCCGGGCGATGAGCATCGAATAAGTGCCCGGCCCGCCCCCGACATCAAGCAATTTTTTTCTTCCGGATAAATCAAGATAAGGCAAAACGGCCCGGCCTATTCCTATGGCTCGACTATGCATGGAAAGGACAAACGTCCGCGTTCGTTTCGAGTCTTCTCCAAGATGGATTTCCGGACGCTCGACCGGTTTTCCGGTTCTCAAGAATTCGCCGAGCCTTCCCCAGGCCGCATAAACGTCCCGGTTGTAGCGGATGGCTCTGCTCAAGTCGGTGGGAGAGGTTGGAACGAGGAATGCCTCAGCTTCCGGCGCATTAGAATAGAAAGGTCCTTCCTTTAGAATAAGTCCCAAAGCAGCGCAGGCATCGAGCAAAAGGCGGGCAGCGCGCCTGTCGAGTCCGCATTTATCGGCAATTGTCTCTGCGTCAGCCGTTCCCATTTCAGAAAGTTTTGCAAAAATCCCGAGGTCGGACGCGGCGAATAAAATGCACGAATCATAGAAAGCACTGGCCATATCCATAATGCTTAAAGGAGAAATGCCTTTTTTGCCTTTTTCAATAGATTTATCGGATTTTTTCATTTTTTCTCTTTTAATCTGAGCTGGAATGAGTCAAGCGCTGCGTGATTATAATCCTGAGATAACTCACAAGCCCTCTGATCTCCAGGGGAGTTCCTGGCGGATTATTTGCATACCGTGCTTTTCCAGTCCTTGGACCACGAGGTCATAAGGGACATCGATAGGCGATAGAAGCCCGGTTTTCTTCAACCGGTCTTCCATAATTAGCTGGGCGCCCAGGCTCATGGTGAAACCGACGGTTCTCTGCATGGAGGTGAAGCCGGTTTCAAGGTCACGCCGGTCGATAAGCTGGTAAATAATCCTCCTTCTCTTCCCCTTCCTTTTTCCTCGGACATCGACGCGAATGAGTGTCACATCCTGTTCGTTGTCTGCATACTGGAACTGGGATTGACCGCCAAGTAAAGAAGCAGTAAATTGAACCGGGGAGATGAGCGTCTCTCCGACCTTGATGGGATCTTCATTCAAAAACCCGCATTTCGCCATCACTTCCCAAAATGCACAGTGGCCGGGCAATCGGCAGGCGTAACGCCCCATCTCCTGGACAGAATTCCTGAGGCCAAAGATTTCCGCATAATATACGCTGTTGCCGTTCGGGTAACACTCCAGGGGAACGCCAATCTCTTCGAGCTCAAGCAAGTGAATATTTTCCTTGGCAAATATCTCTTTAGCCTCGATCTTGACGATTTGACCTTTGGAGATGATCTTAGCAGGACGCAGATAGGCCCGCATGACGCCGATCGCTGACCAGGAGAACTTATATTTAAGGGGATTATTCGCTGCTCCAAGCGTTGGAAACCCGGCCCCATAGGAAAAAAAATCGCTGATTTCGTCCATCTCGCTCAGGGCTTTGGCGCCCAAGACCAGGTCAATCCCCGGGTCCAGGCCGAATTCCGGTAGTATGGTAACCTTTTTTGCCTTTGCCTCCCGGTCGATTTCATGCATTGTTTCCTTTAGGATTTGGATCTTCTCCTCATCGGATTCCTGGGGACTGATACAGTACATACTGTTCACCAGGTTTGCTCCCAATTTTGCCGCGGTCCTGGCTGTCGATAGGGCAAATGGTGCGGGCAAAGCCTCAACAACAACATCGACATTTTTCATTAGGGTGGACAAGTCCGCTTCGTCAGCGACATCGATTTTTCGGCCTGTAACCCTTCCCGAAGGATAGCGAGTTAGATACGCCTCCAGATCTGGGCGGCTATCCACTACAGTTATATGGTAGGCATCGCTATGATTGACGAGGTCGTAAAGGGCGGCCTTGCCCTGCATTCCCAGCCCGAGCAGAAGAACATTTTTTTCTGACATTTTTGTCATCCCTCCTGAATGAGTATAATATAACAAACTTTGAGCCACTTGAAGATGAGGGAGTGTCTTGGCTGAACCGCAGCTGAAAAGGAACATCACCTTTTTTGAAACGGTGGCCATCGTGATTGGGCTGGTCATCGAATCCGGCATCTTCCTGAAGCCGGCAGCCGTTCTCATTAACTCAGGCTCATCAGGCGCCGCCATCCTGGCCTGGTTGGCTTCCGGTCTATTTTTATTGCAAGAAGAAAGCCCGGGCCGCGTCCAAAGCGT
>CAZKEW010000218.1:0-3715 GCA_964551885.1 uncultured Eubacteriales bacterium | reverse complement strand
TCGGCAAAGTTGGGAGGAGTTGTTCGCCTTGACATCCCGGGTGGCTGATTGTAAGATAAAAACAAATCAAAATTTAGGAAGCTTTTTCTTAGGGCATTCCTGGGAAGGACAGAGGGAACATGACCTGGTCACCTCTCCGGAAACGATGTCTTTTGTTTCCTCGAGAGGGGAAGGCAGCCAGGACTAAGGAGAAAAGAGATGGCTGAGAAACATTTGGATTTGAAAGATTCCGTCACTGTCGTCGAAGAAATCGAGACCAAACTGGAAAAGCTCCTGACCAAGCGAAAAGAGGAAATCGAGAGGGAACTGGAGGAAAGGATCAGGGCTGAAAAGGAAGAGGCCGGGAAAAAGATCGAGGCCATCCAAAAGGAGATCGCTAAGGGAAAAGAGATTCTCCAGGATTACCGGAGCGTGATCAATGAATTTGAGACGGAGCGGTCCTCGCTGCAGCACCAAATCAAAGAACATTTCGAAAAAGCCGTTCAGTATCAAACCGAGATCGAAAAGATGGCGGGCCTGACCCTTGAAGAACTCAGGAAAGTCAGCGAGCTGAACAGGAAATTGGAAAACCTCCATCAGTCTGCCGAAGAAAAAGTGAACACTTTCAAAAAAGACATCGAGGAGAGGTTCGGGATCGTGGCTCAGCTTCCTGAAACCAAGGAAGAGGAAGAGCTGAAAATCGACCTCGAGCAGGAGCTTTCGAAGCTGAAAAAGATCAAAGAGCTTTTGGAGACAGAACCAGCCAAAGGCGAAGAAGTCGAGGTCGAAGAAGCCGAGGTGGAAATAGTCGAAGAGAAGCAACCCGAAGTTTCTGCCGTCACGAATGAACAAGGCGTCCCGCTCAATGTTCCCGAGATCAACGAGGTCATGGAAAATTCCCTATCCAGAGAAGGAGAGGCCGCTGCTGAGGAGACTCAGCCCGAGGAAAAAGCGTGGGGCGAGGAGAAAGAAAATTTCCAGAATCTCTTTAGTATCTTAGAGAAGTACCGCAAGATCGAGACCCGGAACGGAAACGGCGAAATCGCCTTTTTCCAGAAGGAGGACAAAATCATCCTGGATGGAGAATATATGGTGGCCTCGATCGACGAGTCTTTGGAAGAGGCCAAAAGGCTCTACATCAAGCTCTCCCAGACCGAGTCGCCCAAGGAACAGTTTTTTATCAAACAGGAAATCATCAACCACCAGGAAATCCTGCGGAAATACATCTTGAGGAACCTCAAGATGTGTGAAAAGGAAGGAGCCCTTCTCCCTCAGTTCACAACCGAAATCCTTAATCTAGACATTCTGAAGGACCTTCTCGAAAAGCTGAGTATGGAGAACTGGAGCAACCCCGGCGATTTTAATTCTTTCAAAAATCTTATCGAGTCCCTAAAGGATGCCTATTACGCTAAGATCACTCCCCCCGTCCGTTATCTCAGGTCCTTGATCGAGGAATTAGAGGCTTCCCTTCGCGGCAAAGAGGAAAGGTAATTTTCCAGGGCCTTTCTCTCCAGGGCGGACATCTCTTTAAATTTTATCCCCGTGTGATACTGTGGTGATTCTTCGCTGGCTTTCTGCGAATAAACGACATCTCCCTTGAAGGGAGCGGCTTTATTCTCCAGGATCAGGAAAAGGTCGATAGTTTTCGCCAGCGGCAGCTTTGTGTCGGAGAAGATTCTAACGCCGCCCAGGCTTAAGTTTATCGTTTTGGTCACCTTAAAATGCCCGTTCTCTCCATAGAGGAGAAGCGTAGAGATATAGAGCCTCTCGAATTTTCTTTTTTCCTCATAAAATTCTTCTCGGTACGGCTTGATCACAGCGCCTTTTCTTTCCTTGTCTTGGAGGTCGCCGTGGTAGGCGCAGACTTTGTTCTTGACCAAATCTCTTTCTTCTTCGCTTGAAATCCTTGAGCCGACGAACCTTTTCCCCTTGGCTTCGGCCAAGGCCATATCGGCTTCGATGGCGACCTTTTTCAATTCGTATTTATTGATGGTGGAAAAAAAGTCCTCTTTTTTAGGAAGGAGGGTCACCCCAAAGCTCATGGTCAGGTTGTTGCGGGGCTGGGATTCCTCATTCTCGAAATACTGTTCCTCGACGTTTTTCCTGATTCTCTCGGTCAGGATGCAGGCCTCCTCGAGACTGTTCACCCCGGTCAGGAAGAAAAGAAATTCCTCGCCCCCGTAACGGCAGAGCAGGTCTTCCTCGCGGATGGAGGCCTTGAGCACAGCGGCCAGTTTTCTGAGCAACTTGTTCCCCGCCTCATGGCCCTGTCGGTCATTATAGTTTTTGAACCAATCGACGTCTCCCATGACCATGGCGTAGGAGCCGATTTCCTGGCGCCTTTTGCTCTGGGAGTTTATTTTTTGGATGATTTTCTCGAAGAAGGGGTCGGGCCGGAGGAGTCCTGTCAGGGCGTCATACTGGATCAGGTTGAGCTTTGTCATGGCCAGAGAGATGTGCTCCGACAGCCCGCGCAGCATTTGCTGGTCTTCCCTGGTGAAGCCGTACTTGCTCAGCTCGCCCTTGTGGAGTCGGTTATAAACCTCGAGCACTCCGATGACTTCTTTCTCGTGCATGATCGGAACGCAGAGGAGGCTGCGCAGCGGGTGTTTCATATGCTCGATGTATCTTTTAGACAATCTCTTGTCCGGGCCAATAATGGCCAGGTTGATATCCTCGCGCGTCCGGACCACTTGGGCGGCGAAGTCCTGAGAGTCGAGAAGAGCGATATACTTGGAGAATTCCGGATGGGAGAGGAAAGCGTCGTCCCAGACCAGGGGCTTGAGATATTTTCCCAGCGTCTCGTTTTCATCCAGGATGTAGAAGGTGATGCCGCTCGCCTGAACGAGCTCCTTGATGTCGGAGACGGTGTCGAGCAGGCTGCTGACATCGTCGGCTATATAGATTTTGCGGAGGATATTTTCGATTTTTTGCTTTCTTCTCTGGAACCAGAGGTAGCGGACCTGGAGGGCGATATGCCTCTCTAATTCTTTGACCACGTTGTCGTTGATAAAATTCTTAATCTCCTTGATCTCGGAATAGACTTCTTTGATCTTTTCCGGGCTGAGCTTTTGGCCGGAGAGGCTTTCGAGCTCATGCTTGAGGCGGGAATGTTCGGCCGCTTTTTTGACGGCGCGAAGGAATCTTTCTTTGTCCTGGTCAGTAGAGGGGACAGGCGCAAAGTCAATATAGAAGTCGGGCGGCCATCCTTTGACGATTTCCCTTGCGGCTGCCTCGTTATCTCCTGTGAGGAGAAGGCTTGTTTTAGGGCTGAGGGCCTGTTTAAGATGAGATGAGTCGGCCAGCGACTGGTCGACGATGAGGACATTCAGCGGAGTCTCGGCTGCGAGAGATGCCGCCTCCCCGGGAGATTTGGAGGTCTCGACCGGTCCGATTTCCTGCCTAAGGCTATTTATAAGCTCTATAATCTCAGAGTTGTTGCTGAGAACGAGGATTTTTTGGCTTCCCATGGTATTGAGCTCGGCTTGGGAATCTAGGGAATTTCTCTCCTTTTCCTCAACTTTCAAACCTTGGCACTTGTACGAATATTTGTTAAGTGCTCTTCCCGCCACAAGGCGCCTATAAATTTATAATAATTTTTTGGCCTCAGTCAACATCTTTTTTTTCTATTTTTTGTGGAAGCATCCGTTTCCATTATGATCATGGAGCCCTTCAATATAGCAAGAGAGCTTGGTGAAGGGATGAAGCGACCATCGAGAGATTTAGCCTGAAAATT
>CAZKEW010000217.1:0-3761 GCA_964551885.1 uncultured Eubacteriales bacterium | reverse complement strand
TTTGATTCAAAAGGCCGCGCAGAAAAAAAAATCAATTTTTTTCTTTTTTCTTTTGGTCTTTCCAGTAATCCAAGCATTCGATATCGCAAAAATGAAAGACGTATTCTTTCCCTTCGGCATGCAGAGCTGCGGCTTTGGGGATTATTTTTTGGCAGATATGACAGGCTATTTTTCCTTCTTTTTCTTTTTTCATCATCACATCATCTGTCTTTCAAAAATAATTCCTTTTCTATTATAACGGATTTTTGAGCTTGAAGAAAAGCCAGTTCTTATCATCCGGTTTCTTTGGTTTGAGCTTGATCAGGCAATAGCGGCCTCTTAATTTTTTCCCCTCAACCTCAAAAATCCTTTTGGTTGTCTCTGTTTCCAGCGGGATATAAGTCCCTTTGTCCCAAATCTCGACCCGGCCGGCGCCGTATTCTCCTTCGGGAATGCTTCCCTCAAAGTTTTGATAGCCGAGGGGATGATCTTCAGTTTCCACAGCCAGCCGTCTTATTCCTTCTTCCTGGGGAGGGAGCTTGGGGATGGCCCAGCTTTTGAGAACTCCCCCCTCCTCCAGGCGAAGGTCGAAATGAAGATGGGAGGCATCATGCTTTTGGATGACATAGGCCAGGCCATCGCTTTTCTTTTTGGCCTTCGATTCTATTGGCTCGGGAGTTCTTCGGAAATTTCTTTTTTCTTTGTATTCCTTAAGGCTCATATTTCGCTTTCGGCGCTAGCGCCTTTATCTATGCAAAAAGCTCCTCTCGCTGTCGGTTTCACCCGGCTTTCGGGTGATGATCATCGCCACATTGAGGGCATTCGCCCGGTCGATGACCTCCTGGTCTCGGACGGAACCAAGGGGATAAATTATCGCCGTAATCCCGTTTTGGGCGGCCAATTCAACCACGTCGGGGAAAGGCATGAAAGCATCCGAAGCCATGATGCAGCCTTCGGGACCGTAACCCCGCCTGGAATAACGGATGGCGCATTCCGCAGCATCGATCCGGCTCCGCTGGCCCGAGCCGATCCCGTGGACCTTATCGTTCTTACCGATGATGACCGCGTTAGACCTGGTGAAACAGGTGACAATCCAGTTAAAGATGGCCGCCTCAACTTCTTCAGGTCGAGGCTTCCGCTGGGAAACGATATCAACGTCTTGGGGACTGCGGATCTTCGAGTCGAACCTTTTCTGGACGAGGATTCCGCCGGCAACTCTTTTAAATTCTAAGCCGTTATCGACTGCCGTTTCTTCGATAGTGCTTCCCATCTTGACCACGCGGAGGACTTTTCTTGAAGCGAGGATTTCCAAGGCTTCAGGGGCATATTCCGGAGCATAGACGACTTCAATGTTTCTTTGACTTTCCACGAGGAGCCGGGCCAGGGGCTCGGTGATTTTACTATTAAAAACATCGACGCTCCCGAAATTGGAGAGAGCATCGCATCCCCAGGCTTTCTCAAACGTCTCCTCGGTCGTCTCCCCTGCGGCCACGCCGCTGGGCATTTCGTGTTTGATCAGAGTACAGATGGGCTTCCCTGGATGAATTTCGGTCAGCTTTTTTACTAACCTCTGTCCCAGGTCCATATCTCCCACGTTGATATAGCTCAAACCCTTTGTCCCTTCCTGGAGGATTTCCATGGTGGCCATGTTCGGACCCGCGGCTCCGACTTCGGCATAAAAAGCCGCGGGATATCCCGGGTTTTCGCCGTAGCGCATGGCGATTTTTTTGCGGAATTCCTGGCCGGCAAACTGGAGAGTCTCCGGAAAATCTTCTTTGACCTTGGTTGAGTATTGAAGCCGTGAAGTTTTGTCTATTTTATCTATTTTATCCATGCTATCCCTGCCTTTCTTTTTTATTGATGATGCGGACTTCATATTTCTGAAAGTTCGATTTTTCAGCGTAAACGCAGGCTACCGCCACTCGATAATCTTTCTCAGGTTTTTGGGGCTTCAAGACCGCAAAGGCAGCATTTGCCATGGCAGCTGCCGTTTTCTCTTCAATGTCTACATCGAGGGGTCCGCCCCTAAAAGAAGGCAAGGGATCTTCCTCGATGCCGCTGTAGGTGGCGATCAGCTTGCCTTTGCCCGGCTCGAGAGCCCAGGCAAAGAATGATTTTTGGGCAGCGCCGTCTTCGCCTCTTTTGATGAGGCTAAGGCAGGCCTTGCCGTTGGGGAGGAGGCAGCCGCTGATGCGCGGCGTAAAATGAGGAGAATCCGGCTCATAGGTCCAATTTTTGAGCCCCCGAATCAGAATCTCTTCTGGGTCATCATTCTCCTGAACCTGATTCAGGACGTCTTCCGTTTGCCGGCCGTTGCTGACGACAATTCCCCGGCCGAAGGCGATGGCGCTGTAAACAAGCAGGTCAACATTCCCCTTTTTCAGGACATCCTCGTCCGTTGGGATTGTCCAGACGGCGTTTCCCTTGAGCTTGAGTTGTCTGGCCTGGCTCGAAGGCGACCTTCCTGTGATGACGTAGACGACGACAGCTTTATCCGCTCTGCGATTTTGGCCGATGATGATGACCCTTCCCGGATAGGTCATGGCGCCAAGCTTGGCCAGAGGTTCAGTCATCGTCTTGCCTCCTTTTCGAGGCTAATAGATAGCACAGCACGCCGATGAAGTCAAAAAAGCCTTGTCCACGGTAGCGTCTCTTTCTCCGTAATGAGAATGGGCCCTGTCATGGCGCATCCCTGTCCGTCCTCGCTAAAGACCCACCCACCCGCCACCATTCGCTGCGGGCGTTGCGGGGACTGGCGCCATGCCACCCATTCTGCATTAGTAATAATCAAGGAAACGGTGATGCTGCCTTTGTCCACTGCCTGAGTTTAATCTGGAGGATCTGGGGACGGTTCTCGTCGAGAACCGTCCCCACTCTATTCTTGCCCGGCGCAACCGATTAAGTTAGAATGAACCATAGCTCTACGAAAGAGGAGAAGAAAGCATGAAAGATAAGTCCCAACCGGAAATAGCTTATGAAAACCTGGAATTTCTGGATTCGCCCGAAGCCCGCTCCATAAGAGTCTTGAGTGAAATTTTAGAGCCGATGGTCAGGCTGGCCAAACACAAAGTCCACACGACCATTCTTTTCTTCGGTTCCACGCATGTTGATCCCCAAGACAAGACATCTCCGTTAGTTAAATATTATTGGGAAGCGGAAGAACTGGCCTACTTGTTGGCCACATGGGCCATCAAGCTCAAGCCTAAAGGAAAGAATTTTGTCATCTGCACCGGAGGAGGCCCGGGGATTATGGAAGCGGCAAACAGAGGCGCTGCCAGGGCTGGCGGGAAGTCCATCGGGATGAATATCTCTCTCCCAGTGGAGCAACTTCCAAATCAATATATTTCGCCGGAGCTCTCTTTTATTTTTTATTACTTTTTCACCAGAAAGTTTTGGCTGGTCAATAAGGCCAAGGCCGTCGTGGCTTTCCCGGGAGGCTTCGGCACCCTGGATGAGCTGTTTGAGACGCTGACCCTCATTCAGACAGGGAAGATTTCCAAGCAGGAACTGGCCGTCATCCTCTACGGGGAAGAATACTGGCGCAAGACCATCAACTTTGAGTCTCTCATCAAGTACGGGACGATTTTGCCGGAAGATATGGATTTGTTTTCCTACTGCTCCACCCCTAAACAGGCCTTTGCCCTCTTAAAAGCCAAGCTTAAGGAGTCATTGAAGGTCGCTTAGGGTTTGACCGCCTGTTTCCTTTTTTTCTCGAGATACCAATAAATAATAACCCCGCAGGTCACACCCAGGGCATCGGCCAGAACATCCCATGCATCACT
>CAZKEW010000216.1:0-3765 GCA_964551885.1 uncultured Eubacteriales bacterium | reverse complement strand
ATAAAATTTTGGGGACACTTACCTTAATTCAGAAATTCTTGTACATGTCCCCAGATTTTTCTTTCGTCTCGAACCAGCTATAAAGCGCTGGGAGAACCAGGAGCGTCAAAAGAGTCGAGGTGACCAGTCCGCCCACGACAACGGCTGCCAGAGGCCGCTGAATCTCTGAGCCGGGACCCTGAGCAAAAAGCAGCGGCACGAGGCTGAAGACGGTGATGGAGGCCGTCATCAAGACAGGCCTGAGCCGGCGCTCACATCCTTTGAGAATAGCCTCCTGGAGAGGCATGCCTTCTTGGAAGAGCTGATGGATGTAAGAGACGAGCACAACTCCATTCAAGACCGCGATACCGAATAAGGCAATAAAACCGACCGAGGCCGGGACAGAAAGATAAAGCCCGGACAAATACAGCGAAAAGACTCCGCCTATCAGGGCGAAGGGCAAATTGAGAAGGACAAGAGTCGCCAGTTTCATAGAATTGAAGGTGACAAACAAGAGAAAAAAGATAATCCCGATCGTCATGGGAACAATGACCATCAGCCTTTTCATGGCCCGCTGCTGGTTTTCAAACTGGCCGCCCCAAGTGATGTAATAGCCGGACGGAAGCTTCACTTGAGCTTGGATTTTACTTTTCGCCTCAGCGACGAAACCTCCGATGTCCCGGCCTGAGATGTTGCATTCAATCCCGATCCGGCGCTGTCCGTATTCCCGGCTGATCTGGACGGGTCCTTCGACGACGCGAATCGCTGCCAGGCTGCTCAAAGGGATTTTATAGCCCAGAGGCGAATCGACGAGGATATTTATCTCAGGGGAACTTCGGGCTAATTTTCGGCGCTTTTGGCGCCTCGGATGGCTTTGCGGATATACCCTGCGCCCCTAAGCTGTCCTTGACATCTTTTTGAGTCGTGATTTACAATTCCCCTCGATGATTAATGGGAAAGTCGAGTCAAAGACGCCCAATCAGCCAGCTCAGCCGAAAATCAATTTCTTATTCTCAGCCAAGTGGAGTCGTTTTGTTTATTCTCACTTAGCAACACGAAGACCGTTGGCTACAGCAAGAAGCTCCGAGGCTTCGTGAAAAAAAACCGCGATGGCGACATTTATTAAGCCGACGAGCGCAGATGGAATCAGAGCGATCAAAACCAAAAGCGAAAATACGATGTTTTGATTACTGATTCTTTTTGCTTTTTTCCCAAGATTTATCGCATAAGACACTCTGGTTAGGTCGTCTGCCATAAGCGCCACATCCGCGGCCTCGATAGCCGCATCGGTGCCGGCGACGCCCATTGCTATCCCCACCGTGGCTCTGGCTAGGGCGGGAGCGTCATTGATCCCATCACCCACCATAGCACAAGCTCCATATTTCTGTTCCAACTCCTTTACCGCCTCGATTTTATATTCGGGCTTCAGGTCAGCTTTCACATCGTCTATGCCGAGCTCATCGGCAATAGCTCTCGCCGTGATCTCGTTGTCCCCCGTCAACATGGCGACTTGAATCCCCAAGGTGTGGAGCTGGTTTATCGCCTCCTTCGCTTGAGGCCTTATTTCGTCCCTTATTGCAATGAGTCCCATAATGGAATCCTCCGTGCCGATAAACATCACTGTCTTGCCTTCTTTTCTCAGCTTATCAATTTGAGGACTGCTGGAATAGGCGGCCGGGCCCAACCTTTTGAACAACCCTTCTTTGCCCACATAGATTTTTCGGCCCCCGATTTCCGCCCTTGCCCCGTAGCCCGCGATGGCGCAGAAATCGGTCGCTTTTAAGGGAGCGGCGCCTTTTTCTTCAGCTTTCTTTACGATCGCTTGCGCTAAAGGATGTTCCGAATATTTTTCTATGCTGTAGGCCAAGGACAGCATGTCGGGTTCATCGGGGTTTAAAGCCATGATATCCGTCACAATTGGCTTTCCTTTGGTGAGAGTTCCTGTTTTATCAAGAGCGACGATCTTAATTTTGCCCAGGTTCTCCAGATGGACCCCTCCCTTGATGAGGACCCCGCTTTTCCCCGCTTTTCCAATTCCGGCGGCAATGGCAACGGGTGTGGACATGACCAGAGCGCAAGGAGCCGCAGCGACCAACAAGACGACGGCCTTGGTCGCCCAATGAGAAACGGGAGCCCCGAGAAAAAGCGGCATGACTATCAAAAGCAAGGCGGTCAGAAGCACCAGAGGAGAGTATTCCCTCCCGAACTTTTCAATGAAGAGCTGGGCTTTCCCTTTTTGTTCCTGCGCTTCCTCCACAAGATGAATCATTTTTGAAAGCGTGTTTTCCTCAAAAGCGGCGGTGGACTTTATTTCTAATGCTCCTTCCTGGTTCATCGTGCCCGCAAATACCTTCATTCCTTCCCTTTTCTCGGTAGGGATAGACTCCCCTGTCACAGGAGCTTCGTTCACAGAGGACCTACCCTTGACGATGACTCCGTCCGTCGAGATCGATTCCCCCGGCCTTACAATGAAAATCTCACCGACCTTCACTTCTTCTGCAGGAATGGTTTCTTCCCTTCCATTCCTCAGAACCCGGGCTTCTTTGGGAGCGAGATCGAGCAGTTTCTGGATGGAATGCCTCGTTTTTGCATACGTATATTCTTCAAGGCCCTCGGCCGTCCCGTAGAGGAATACCAAGAATGCCGCCTCGTCCCACATCCCCAGCACGGCTGAGCCGAAAGTAGCGCCCAACATCAGGATTTCTATGCCGACTTCTTTCTCTCTGAATAGTCCTTCCAGACCTTCCCGGCCCCAATGGAATCCACCGAGCAGAATAGCGACGGCATAGATCATAATTTCAGCGAGAGCAGAAATCACGCCGCCATGCGCCAGTCCGAATGCAGCCCCGGCTAACAGACCAGCCAGGAGAGCGTTCCGAAGCGGCGGGTGCGAATACCATCGTCCTTCAAATGTTACTTTGTTTGCTTTTTCTTCCATTCTTTTCCTCCCCCGTATCTGCGGTCTTTTTTTGGCGGAAATCTTTTTTTCGGCCCTCTCCCCATGGATCGGCCGCTCTTCTCAAATCGCGCTGCGGCCTCTCTCTCCCGTTCTGATCTTCACGACGTCGAGGACCTCGGAGAGGAATATTTTGCCATCTCCTTTCCCCCCGGTTCTCGCATTTTCTTGGATAGCCTTGATGGCATTCTCCGCTAGTTCATCAGGAACGACAATTTCAAGCTTGGTTTTGTTTTCATGTTCAATGATCTCATCCGGAGATTTATCTTTCAAGATTGTTTTTTTTGTTTTTCCGAAACCCTTGACTTCGGAAATTGTGATGCCGGGAAGTCCTTCGATATGCCTGAGGGCTATTAGAACGTTTTCCAGCATCGCCGGTTTGATAATGGCCTTGATTTCTTTCATTATTTTTCTCCTTAAATTTCAACCTCTTCTTTTTTGGCTTCGAACCAACCATAGAGTATGGGGAGGACTAAAAGGGTCAATAAAGTAGAACTGATCACCCCACCGACAACCACCACTGCGAGCGGGCGCTGCACTTCAGAGCCCGGCCCCGACGCGAAGAGCAACGGGATGAGGCTGAATACGGTGATGGAAGCGGTCATTAAGACCGGCCGCAGCCTCTTTTCGCACCCTGTGAGAATGGTCTCCCGAAGAGGCCTCCCCTCTTGGCGCATTTGGTTGATATAGGAGATCAGGACGATGCCGTTCAGGACCGCGATACCGAGAAGGGCGATGAAGCCGACGGAGGCGGGCACGGAGAGATACAGTCCGGAGATAAAGAGGGAGAGGACTCCCCCGATCAAGGCGAATGGCAGGTTCAGGATAAC
>CAZKEW010000215.1:0-3805 GCA_964551885.1 uncultured Eubacteriales bacterium | reverse complement strand
TTATTTCTTGAGGCACTTCCCCGATGTCGACGCCTATGCGTGCCTTTACAGAAACACGACACAAGCGCAAGAAGTTGCGGCCGAAACTATTTTTGGTGAGATCGATGTCCGGGGCAGGCTTCCTGTTTCCATCCCAGGCCTATATCCGGCCGGCCACGGCTTGACCTTATTGAAACAATCTAAATAAGCGGAAAGCCTTCTTCTTTAGTCATGCGAGACATCGAAGATGTCGTGGCAATCCCACGGAGTAGCTGCGAGCGCGACGTGGCCGCCTCATCAAGACACCCACGAGATTGCTTCGCTAACGCTCGCATGGTGGTTAATGGTTCCTTGCAAGGTGGTTATCAGCTCCCCGCAATGATGGATAGAAAAATATTGGGGGACACGTACCGAATTCAGAAATTCTTGTACATGTCCCCAAATTTTCCCATGTCCCTAAATTTTATTGTGAGGACGAACGGGGACGCGCAGCATCAGGACCCATGTATGCCGGCGCTTACTTCGTCAATCTGGCCGCTGCCCAGTCGGCATGGTCAGAATCGATGCCGTCTCCGGCATCGTCCACATAGAGGCGCAGGACTTTTACTCCCTTCATGTTTAAGCGCAGCGGTTTGGCGGCATCTCCCTTTTTCATTTTCCCTGACCGCCATAGCAGCTTTTCATCGCCATAGACCATGAATTCAACAGAGCCTTTGTCACCCGCGCTGTGGGCGTCAACCCCCACTTCAGCCTCGAAGGTGTTGAACATTCCGCCGAGCGGATAGATAATCTCTGAAATGGCGTGGGTTCCAATGCCTTGGGGATAAATTTTTCTCCCGAGCTGAAGCGGAAAACCAGAAATGGCCTTGTCCATGACCGGCTTTCCCCATCCGGAAGTGATGACAGTCGGTTTGTAATCAGAGAGAGAGACCACTGAAGGCATAAGATTATCGAGCCGAAGCTTCATCGAGGCCGGTTTTTCGCTCACTGTTCCATCAAGCCAGACTCCGTAAACTTGGATGACTTGATCACTGCCGGCCTCTAAAGAAGATATCTCGCACTGGTTTACCGGAGTATAAAGATAGGGCGTTTCATTAAGGCAAACAAGGTATCCGGCATTGAGGTCGTAGAGGGGATCCCACTGGAGGAAGACAGTATCCAGTCCTGTTAGGGCGGCCTTGATATTCCTCGGCGCCTGAACAGCGTACTTGTAGTACGCCGCCGTCTCGAAAGTGACTTCCCACGAGACTTCAGTCGTTGAAGACGGAGTGAAACTGACTGCAGCCCACCCTTGGAAATTCTGGACTTCAGCCGTCTGTCCTTTGACCTTGGCTGCTTTGATCCGCAGCGGCATTCCCTTCCTCGGAAAGACAAACCGGAGCTCATAGGGGTCATTTTTAACGACCGAGCTTTTTCCCTTCATCACCTGGAGGCTTTTATCGTAGGCGAGTTCTCTGAGGTCAACCCAGCCCTGGGTAATATGGCGGGACGTGGAGATAAGCTGCGGCCTGTCTTTGGCCTCGAGAAGCGTCAAAACCCGGCAGCTCGCCGGCTGGAGCGGGACATACATCGCTTTTTCCCAGCAGCCGAGATATTCTTTGTTCCAGAAATCATAGACATGAACAAGCGAATCATCCGCCAAGCCTAAGTCATTCCAGCGGAGCGCGATCCCGTCCGCTTTGTTTTGGTCAAAATTAAAGCACCCGACGACATCATAATCCCTGCCGAGATGGCGGACCTTCAGGTCCCAGATTCTTTTGAACTGCTCGGATGGGAAAAGATCAAGCGGCCGGATGTCCAGAGCAGGGTAGACCCGTTTCAGGATATCAACCCGCTCCTGCGGCAGGTCATACAGCCGGTCACTCGTCATCAAGGCCTGGCCTGTGAGCCCCTGGAGCGTTGCCCAAGCTCTGGCCATATCCAGGGTTAGCGGATACCGTACCAGCATGGTGTCGGGGTCGCTATACCAGGCGACATTGTGGAGGAAATAGAATTTCATGGTCGCCTGAAGAGCGATCTCGAATCCTTCCCAGGGGACAAGAACGTCTCCGCCGGTCCGCGAGCCGTTCATGATCCCAATGCCCTGGAGAGGAATTCCCCAGCAGCCGAGGAGATACTGGTTCGATCCGATGGTCTCTCTGATTGTCTGAATTGTCTTGCGGTAGAGGTCCTCAGCGTCACCCTCGGGATTCTGCATCAGGTCAAGCTTGCTTTTGAATTCATTGATGACGATGGGCTGACCGTCAATTTTAAAATATTCGTAACCCCAAATCTGCGAAAGAGTCTGGAAGAGGTTCTTGAGATAGTCCGTCGCCTCCGGCCTGGAAGGGTCGAGGAGATAAGTTCCCTCCCAGGTGCTCGAAAGAGATTGGCCATCTTTGTCGATGAGGAAAGCGCCCGATTTATTGACCACATCAATATTGCTCTGGCCGTGAGGAGCCAGCCAGAGGCCGGGCTTCAGGCCAAGGCTCTTGATCGAGAGGGCCAATTGGTCCATTCCGGAAGGAAAGCGCTTATCGATCGTGGTCCAGTCACGGTTATCGCCGCTGCCGTGTCCTTTTCCCTGCCAACCGTCGTCGATCTGGCAGTAGACTGCGCCAAAATCCTTGAGGTTTCCGGACAGCCAGAGCGCGTTCTTTTTGACCTCATCCTCGTTGATTCCTTGATAGTAATAATACCAGGAGCACCATCCTGATGGAGGAAGAGGAAAGACGGATTTGTCGATGGGGGTGAAATACTTAATCTGGAGCTTCTGTTTGTAATAATCTGCAATTTCTGTCCCATCGGAAAGCGTCACTTTATCCATGACGGGATCAAAATATCCCTGGGCGAGGGGAGTCTTGACCTCTCCGAGTGTCATGACAAGAAGGTCCCTGTTTTCGCCAACCTGGGTTCGGCAGGGAATGGAAAATGGCCATTTTTTCATCTCTCCGGCTGCCACGGGTCCCTCTTTTTTCTCGGCTTTTTGACAGCTAAAAGAAAAGAGCAGAACAACAAAAACCAAGACAAACAAGCCCGCTGACGCTAAATTTTTGATGACCAAGGTGACCTCCATGGAAAATCGAGCATTTCTCTTGCCGTCTCAATTTTATATCAAAAAACGGAGTCGGCTTAAAGAAATATTTTTCGGCATCCTGAGGCAATTTGACTTTTCCCGGCGTCATTAATAAGATGAAAAAGAATTTCGGGACGGGAAAGGCGGAAGGAGAAAGATTAAGATGATTTTCCCCAAAAAGATACTGGTCCTAAGTTTTGTCGCCATCGTCTGCGGAGCTTTAGCCTTTTTTCTTTTTTACAAAAACAAGCACGAGTCAAAGGCGCCAAAATTAGGGGAAGAAGCCACCAAAACCGCCTCAAAAACAGAGGAGTCTGCTCTTCCTGTCAAAGTCGCCGCAGCTAAGCGTGGGGATCTTGTGATCAAGCTGAAATCGCCTGGCGAGGCTGTCACCGAAAAGAAAATCATACTCAAGACCGAGGTCTCAGGGACCATCAAGAACTTGAATGTCAAAGAAGAAAAACATGTCCGGGAAGGAGAGCTTCTCATCGAACTGGACGACCGGGAGTACAGACTGAGGCTCGAAAAAATGGAAGCTTTGCGCCTGCGCTATCTCTCGGAATTGTTGCTGGAAAAGCAGTTTGCCGGCCCCGAAAAAGAGCTTGACGCCCGCGCCCTGGAAAGAGTTCAAAGAGCTGAGGAAGCATTTAATAAGGCTGCTTCCCTCTTCGGAAAAGGGCTACTTTCCAGGGAAGAGTTCGAAAAGTCCAAACGAAATTACGAGTTAGTCCTGATCGAAACAGGCAAGAAGAAAGATGAAATCCAGGCCTC
>CAZKEW010000214.1:0-3834 GCA_964551885.1 uncultured Eubacteriales bacterium | reverse complement strand
ATACTTTTTGTATGTCTCCTTATTGACCTCAGGTTTTTCTTTTACAACACTGGGTACAATCTTTACGACTTTTCCTCTCTTGTAGAGCATACTGGCCAGGGTAGGGACAATTGTCTGGGAAACGGCGGTTTCCACCCCCTCGTGAGTGCTCCCCCCGCTCGGGGCAATGGCCACAGGGATACGACTCTCCAAACACTTTAGACATTCCTCCAGAGCATTTTTATTGATACGCCATTTTTTGAGCTCTTCTTTCCTTGTGGGCGGATCATGCAGATATACCGGGATGACGTGGAATCGGCTCATCTGGGCGATGAAAAATCGTGTCAGGAAGTCCGCAAATTTTTCAAACCAGAAACGTTTCAGGGAGTTCTGGCTCATTTTGTGTTGCCGGTTCTGGGAGAATATCGAGTTCACGATATCCCTTTTTGTTCTTGATAATTGATAGGCGCTGACCAGCGTTATCTCCGCGAAAAATCTTACATAAGGCCTCGCTGGGGCAGCCAACCCTAAAAACAGGGGTTCCGCCCGCCTGGTCACATGATTATAGACAAAGAGCGTCGGCTCATTTCTTGGGATATTCTTCAGTCCGATAGCCTCCGGTTTAGGACAAATGGGAATAGTCCTCAAAAAGTTTCTAAAATTTTTGTATGACAGCGTCAACATTCAGAATGAGTTATAACCCCTCGTTACTCTCCGGGCGTTTTTAAACCCTATACAACTTATAAAAAAACTAAAGTCGGGTCAATTTGACTGCGCTTTGACCTCCTCACCTGTCAGCGGGTCGCGGAGGTTGATCCGATGGACCTTTCCTAATTTATCGAGAGGACCGGCGAACTTATCCGAGCCTTTATTGCAGGGCTCCCAGTCGCCGACAATCATGATGGCCATCTTATCGGGATGGATGTATTTGTCAGCCACTTCCATGACCTTCTCCTTGGTCACGCTTTTGATTTTTTCCCTGTAGGTCTTGTAATAATCGATCGGCTTTCCCTGCATCTCGAGCATGGCGAAGTTCATCATGGTCATTGCGGCCGTGGTAAAAAAGTCGGAGAAGCTCTCGAGATAGTAATTGATCGCCGTCTCCATTTCCTCGTCCGAGACGGGCTCTTTCCGGATTCTCTCGAATTCCTTCAAAATCAAGGAGATGGCATAACCGACCGTGGCGGATTTGGTCTGGACATAGCCGGAAAAGGTGCCCGGAAATCCCCAGCGGTAGGCAAAACGGCTTCCGGTGTTGTAGGCCAGCCCTTCATCGGAGCGAACCTTGGAAGTGATCCGGGACGTGAAGCTCCCGCCGCCGAGGATGAAGTTCATCACCTGGACGGCGGAATAATCCGGGTTGGTGTCTTCGGTCCCCAGGTGTCCGACGCTGACATATCCCTGGTTGATCTTTTTCTGGATGAAATAGACCCCAGGCTCCACTTCCGGGAACTTTTTAGAAAGGGCAGGAAAGGCCACTTTTGAATTCTTCCAGGGGCCGATGATCTTGTTGATCTTTTTGACGAGTTCGGGCTTATTGAAATCGCCCGAAGCAGCCAGGATGATGTTTTTGGGAAAGAAGTAAGTCGCATGAACAGCTTTTAGGTCGCCCTGGGTTATTCCTTCGATCGTGGCTTTTGTCGGCCTGTAGGTCAAAGGATGGTCGCCGTAGAGAAGATTTTCGTATTCGCGGGAGAGGACGGCGCTCGGGGCATCGTTGGCCTGCTTGAGGTCCTCAATCATGCGGCCCTTGGTGATCGCCAGGCTGTCTTCCCTGAATTCAGGGTTCATCAGGACATCAAAAAACAGCCCCAGTCCTTCATCCAAATCTTTGCTCATGACAGAGAGAGACAAGGTTGAGGTTTGTTCACCGACAGAAAAAGACAGCGTCCCGCCGAGGAAATCGATCCTTTCTTCGATAGCGCTCCCCTCTCGAGTCTTTGTCCCGCCTTTAATCAGAGCGCCTTCGAGAACCCCGCCCGTGCCGGCCTTATCCTTAGGCCCAAAGAGACCGCCGAAATGAACGACGGCCGAAATATTGACCAACGGCAGGGAGTGGTCTTCCTTGACGTAACCCCGCATCCCCTGCGCGAAAACCGTGCGGTACGCTTTGGGGTCGGGCGGGTCAAACTTGAGCGGCGGATATTTGAGCTCCTGAGGACTTTTAACCTGACCGGCACCGGCAAAAACAAAAATCAAACTTATGGCCAAAAATAAAGCAAATGCTCGTTTCATCTTCCCCTCCTTACCTACCCATACTCCTCTTGTAGATGGCGATTGTCACGTTGTCCCTGGCAAAGTACTTGGCCGCGACTTTCTTGATGTCATCTCCGGTGACCATCTTCATCGCTGCGATGTCTTCGAGCAGCGACCGCCAGCCCCTGTTCAACTCTGCCCGGCCGACTCTCATGGCTAAAAACATGGGGCTCTGCATCCCTCTTAATACGGAGGCCTCGGACTTATTCTTTGCCTTCTCGAGTTCTTCGGGTTTTATGCCCTCAGCCTTGATCTTTTCAATCTCGGCCCAGATCTCTTTCTCGAGCTGCTCCGGCGCTACGTTCTTCTCGGTCTTTGGGTACCCCATAAAGGAGAAAGATCCGGCATACCACATCGGGTTGGCCATGGCCATGACTCTCGTGGCCAAGTCTTTTTCTTTGACCAGACTCTTGTACAGTCTTCCTGTATCGCCGGAGAGAATTCCCGCCAAAAGCGAGAGTTCCTGAGTGTCGGCATGGCCATCAGCAGGAATATGAAACATCATCGTGATTCTCGATGCGGCCGGCCCTTCCCCATAGAGCCTTTTCTCGCTGTATTGAGGAGGCTCGTATGTCCGGATGGGCTCAACGTCAGGCCCCTTAGGAATCTGGCCAAAGTACTTTTCGGCCATGGTGATGATGGTCTCCGGATTCAGGTCTCCGACATATATCGCCACGGCATTATTGGGGACATAATAGCGATCATGAAACTCCTGCATGTCCTTCTTGGTAAATTTCTTCAGGTCATCCATCCAGCCGATGACGTCCCAGTGGTAGGGCGAGGCGGTGAAAAAGGCCGCTCTGACCTGCTCCTCGAACAAATACCCGGGCCTGTTTTCGCTCAGGCGCCGCTCCTCCATGACCACATCTTTCTCCGAATAGAATTCGCGGAAGTAGGAATTCTGCATCCTATCAGCCTCGAGAAGCATCTGGAGCTCGACTTTATTCGATGGCAGAGTAACATAGTAGCCCGTCACTTCATAAGAGGTCGAAGCGTTCAGGCCCGTCCCTCCGTTCTTCATGTACATTTCCCACAACTGGTCTTTGATGATGTACTTCTTCTCCTCCTTTGCCAGCTCATCCACTTCCTTCTGCCACTGGGCAATTTTCTCTTTGTCCCCGCCGTCTGCTTTCCAGTATTTCTCACGGTAGATCTTGTCCATGAGCTCGTCAATCTTGCGGTCGATGGCGGCGTCGGCCTCAAAGTCTGTTGCCCCCATCATCTTCGTGCCTTTGAACATCATGTGCTCGTGGACATGGGCGATACCGGTGATGCCGGGGCGCTCGTTGACCGAGCCGACTCTGTAATAGACATGACAGACGACGCGCGGCACACCCGGCTTTTGGATCATCAGAATTTTCATCCCGTTCGGAAGCACATGCTCCTTGACATCGAAGCTGAGCTCAGCGGCGACAAGAAGCGATATGATTCCAAAAAATGCAGCTAAAAAAAGGAATGCGCGTTTCATTGCATCAGACCTCCTTTCCGAAGATTAAATTATACGCGAAATAAGAAGCAAAGAGAACTAAAAAAAATGGGAAGCATTTCCGTTTCAGTGATGATCATGGAGCCCTGCGATGTCACTCGAGAGCTTGGTGA
>CAZKEW010000213.1:0-3856 GCA_964551885.1 uncultured Eubacteriales bacterium | reverse complement strand
GTCTCTTTTGATATCCATAAGCTCCGCCGCAAAGAAATCAGCCTCCTCAATGTTCGCCGGCAGAGGCATTGTTTTCCCGAAGCCATCCAACTCATCAAGGATAAAAAGGTGGACGTCCGTTTTATGGCCACCCATGAGTTTCGTTTAGATGAGACACAGAAAGCCTTCGAGCTTGTGGCCGGCTACCGCGACGGCGTGATCAAAGCCATCATCCGCAATATATGACTCCTTTTTTTGACATCACAGGTTCCCTGTGCTAAATAATAGTCATGGAGGAGGGGACGTGGACAGCAAAGATAGAAGCCGCTTTCCTTATCAAACCGAGGTTTCTCAAAAGCTTGTCGATCTGATCGAACAGAGCGCCACAGAATTAACTAACGCTTGGCTCGAAGACGTCCGGAAAGAAGTCCGCCTGCCGACCTATCACCGTTTAGATAATGTCGAGCTATACCAACGCGCCTTCAGGGTTTTCAGCCAGCTCGGAAAATGGATCTCTCGTGAGACGACCAAGGAAGAGATTGCCCGGGACTATATGGCCTTGGGTGCAGAGCGCCGGAAGGAAGGGTTTGCCCTTGCCGAAATCATCCGGGCAATCATCCTGATCAGGCGGAACCTATGGAAAAAGGTTATGATGGAAGGGCTGCTCGACACGACGCTTGACCTCTATCAAGCCATCGAAATGAACAACCGGGTGACGCTCTTTTTCGACCGCGCCATCTACTACACGGCCGTTGGGTACGAAAAGAAGGACTAATTAAAAGTTTTCAAAAACAAACCTCCTCGGCGCTGTTGGTTTGACCGCCTGATGAGGAAAATACCAAGATTTTGAACCGACGGTTTTTGAAATAGTGAAGGAGGGAAAATGGTAACTTATGAGGAAATCGCCGGCATGATTGACCATTCTCTGCTCAAGCCCAACCTTTCAGACAAAGAAATCGAGGAGGGCTGCAGGATTGCGGATGAGTATCAGGTAGCCAGCGTCTGTGTCAGGCCAAGCGATGTTCGGCGGGCGGCGGAAATACTAAAAGGAAGCTCCGTCCGTGTAACCACCGTGATCGGCTTCCCCCACGGGACAACCACGACAGCGACAAAAGTTTTTGAGACAAAAGAAGCCGTTGAGAACGGCGCGGTTGAGCTTGATGTTGTCCTGAACATCGGCAAGCTGAAGTCGAAAGATTATGATTTTGTGAAAGCAGACCTTGAAGCAGTAACCGCGGTGGCCCACCAAAAAAACGTGATCGTCAAGGTCATCTTCGAGAATTGCTACCTGGATGATGAGGAGAAAATCGCCGCCTGCAGAATCTCGAGCGAAGTTGGCGTCGATTATGTGAAAACATCGACAGGATTTGGAACCGGCGGCGCCGAGGATAAGGACTTGAAATTGATGAGAGAATACACCAAGCCTTCCATAAAATTGAAAGCAGCGGGCGGGATAAGGACTCTGGAGAGAGCTTTGGAGGTCAGGAAACTGGGCTGCTCAAGGATCGGGGCGACAGCCACAGTGGGCATTTTAGAAAGACTGAAGTAGAAAGAAGGGGGCCTGTCGCGCCGCTGTTCGTTCGCTCCTGCCTGCCGCACCAAGCTTGCGGCCACAGTCGAAGGCGACATGGACAAGCTCCTCGGCGAATAGGACCGTTTCGGCTGGCACAGAGTGACTATCTTCGGCGACTACAAGAAGCCCGTCGAGATGATGAGCGCTCGCCTCGGAATAAAGATTGTGATGGAAGCCTGAGGGCTATATTGCCTAAAGGAAAGTGAGCTTCCGGCTTAACTTTGCCAGCAGGCGAAACTGCAGAGACCGGACGTAGGCGCGCAAGGGGCGAATTGCACCCTCGTGGGAGATAGACTTTTCGAGGTCCGGGATCATGACTTTTTCCCTGAAGTCAGCGATGACGCCGGGGTCATGGATGATGGCCACAATTTCCTGATAAAGGGTATAGCTGAAGAATTCAAAATTGGATGACCCCATGATAAGGTGTTGATCATCGGCCAGTGCCGCTTTAAGGTGGGTCAGCCTGCCCGGATATAAGCGCAGATGGATGCCGGAACGCCGGGCTTCCCAGGGAATGTAATTCCGCATCGGCGGCCAGTTATTGATGGCCGATGTGAGAAGAGTGATCCTCGGCCGCGGGCTTCCGATTGCACGAAACATGTCGAAAAAAGGCAGGGCAAAATAGGTGCTTTCGATAAAAATGTCCTTTTTCGCCCGGCGGATAATCTCGAAAATGGTGTTGAACATCTTCGGGTTGGAACGGCCGTCGCCGATCCATATTTCCATATTCTTGAAAGACTTGGAAGTGAACTGATCGCGGCCTTTCCAAGTGGAAAGAAAATCCTTCTCTAAGAAGGCGGCCACTTCCCGGTCTTCGATGCGGAGCATCATGTCGTGCCAGGAAAAATTGTGGTCGCTGAAATTGATGCCGCCGATATAGGCAACCTCTCCATCGATGACGACCAATTTCTTGTGGTTTCGAGCCAAAAAACGCAGCCATAAAGGCCCGTAGGGGTTGGTCATCCTGACGCGAACGCCCTGGTGCTCAAGCTCAACCACCATCCGGCGGGTGTCCCGGCATTCCTGTCTCAAATTTTGGTCTAAGCAGTAGCGCGGCGCATAGACAAAACGGTCGCTGACAATGTATTGCGAGACGGTATCAACGAGTGCCCGCCTGTCTTGGGCCTTGGCTCGGATCAGCGCTTCGGCCACCTGACGACCGGATTTATCGGCATCAAAAGTCATCGCCTGAATATAGACCGATTTTTTGGCGGCGGCGATATCGGTTTGAAGGTGGCGCCAGAACTCCTCAGAGTCGACCAGAATTTTTAGACTCATCTCGAAAGGCCTGAAACCCTAACGGAAAATACTCTTGATCAAATGAGGGAAGAAAACGGTTATGCCAAATCGGAGAAATCGTCCGGTGAGGCCCGCTATAAGGAAAAGCGGCAGCTTGATTTTCAAGGCGCCTGAGGCAACGCTGACGAAATAAAACGGCGGGACTCCGAGGAAGGCGCTCAGGAAAATAAAAAGGCTGGTGCGGTTCTTCCAGCTCTCGAATTTTTTCTGGACGGCTGCCATTTTCTCTTCGGGCTTCCTTAGCGTGATCTTCAGGATGCCGGCTCCGCCGAGATACATCAGGGTCTTGGCTGTCATCTGGCCGAGCGTGGCCAAGATGGCGATGGGAAGGCCCTGGGATCGGGGAGTGAACGCTGCCACCCAGACTAAATAAACTTCGATATTGACTACCGGCACAAACCCGCTGATGACGGCGATGATATAAGTGGACAGGTAAAGTCCAAACTGACCGACAATCTGCTCGAAATTCATGGAAGCGGAAGAGCCTCTTAGTATTGATTAGGAAAAAAGGAAAGTCAAATTGATTGGCTTCCTTCTACGCCTAAAATTTTTTATAATCTCCGCGGAGAGGAAAACATGGAATTCATCAGCATCTTCAACGATGTCCTCGGGCCGGTGATGCGCGGCCCTTCGAGTTCCCATACGGCCGGCTCCTACAGAATTGGAAGGATAGCGCGATCTTTGCTCGGGGAGGAACCGACGCAAGCGGTCTTCGCTTTCGACCCACAAGGCTCATACGCTAAGACATACAGAGAACAGGGGGCAGACCTCGGATTTGCCGCCGGCCTCCTGGGGTGGGAGATCACAGACGACAGATTTCCTCAGGCCCTGGAGTTTGCCTCTCGAGCGGAATTATCTGCAGCTCGAATTTAGGCTATGGGGTTTTCTTCCTTTTCTTTCCTCAGCTTTTCCCGGGCCTCGGCAAACATCGGCTCGGCATATTCCGAGGGCCAAGTGCGTTCCTCGAAGCTTCGTTTTTCGACCAGAGTTAAAAACCGTGGGAAC
>CAZKEW010000212.1:0-3886 GCA_964551885.1 uncultured Eubacteriales bacterium | reverse complement strand
CTGCAAAGAAAGCCAGAGAAAAAACAGCGCAGCGCCCAATAATCTTATTTTTTGTTTCATCATGTTCGCACCTTTTTTCATCTCCATTTTTCCTTTATCTGCTTACTGAGGAAGCTGCCAGGGCTTGCGGTAGGCGCGGCTGAGCAGCCGCTCCGCCTCCGGGTCATCGAGGATGGTTTCAGTGGCGGGGTCCCAACGGATCTTCCTGCCGAGTTCTATGGCGATGACGCCAAGATGTCCGACACTCGCTGACCGGTGCGCCACTTCGCAGGGCGTGATGGTCAGGCTCCGGGTTTTGACGCAGTCGAGGAAATTCTGATAATGGTCCCGGCTCTTGTAAAGCTTGGTCTCGTTCGGCCCGATGATTTCATGGACAAGATGGGCGGGGTGAGCCTCGAACGCTCCACGGTCGATCCAAATCCAGCCGTATTCGCCGATCCACTTGGCGCCGCCTCGAATTTCGGGGTAGCCGCCGGCTATGACTACGGGCGTGCCGTCGGCATATTTTGCGGTGAGGTAATAACGCATAGCGCTGTTATAAATCCCGCTCTTAGGGAATTCCCCGCGGCCTTCGATCTCCACTGGGCCGGTGTAGTCCCAGCCCATGCCCCAGTGGGCGATGTCGAGGTGGTGGCCCACCCAGTCCATGAGCTGTCCGCCGCCGAAGTCCATGTTCCAGCGCCAGTTCATGTGGACGCGAGCCGGACAATAGGGGACATAAGGCGCGGGCCCGACCCAAAAGTCATAATCCAGCTCAGGCGGCGGAGGCCCGATGGTCTCCTGGCCGAATGTCCCGGCAAAGTCGTGATGCCCCTGGGGCAGGCCGACTTCAATTTTCAAGACCTTGCCGATCCGGCCGTTAAGGACGAGCTCGCAAGCCCGGTGGAAGTTTTCCACAGAGCGCTGCCAGGAGCCTGTCTGCCAGACCCGGCCGTAGCGCTTGACGGCGTCCGAGAGAGCGCGGCCCTCGCGCAGACTGTGGGTGATAGGCTTCTCGCCGTAAATGTCGAACCCGGCCCGGGCAGCGGCAATAGAAAGGATAGCATGCCAGTGGTCGGGCACGGCGATGGAGACGGCGTCGAGATCGCGTCGGAGGAAGAGCTCGCGGAAATCCCTGTAAACGGCGCAATCATTATTGCCGTATTTTTCGTTGACGATATCCCTGGCCTCGAAGAGGTGTTTCTCATCAACGTCGCATACCGCCACCCAATGGACTTGGTCCTTGCTCAAGAAGGCCTCCATGTTGGGAAAGCCCATCATGCCGAACCCGATGCCGGCCATGACAATGCGGTTGCTGGGTGCAATAGATCCGGAGCGGCCCAGCGCCGATGCCGGCACAATCGTCGGGAACCCTGCCACACCGGCGACAGCCAGGGGAATCGTTTTTAAAAACTCGCGGCGCTTCATCCTCTTCCTCCTTTCAATTCAGGGGACACAATACTTAATTCATAATTTTGAATCTTTTGCCAGGTGTTTTTTCCAATCACTTCCGAGAAAATCTTATCTTCAATCGTGAACGTAAAACAAATCAAATCTGATTGATGCTCTTACCTATACTAAAAGTCTTTATATAGTAAGCACTGTCTTGCCCGTTTCAAACTGGGGAATTAAGTATTGTGTCCCCCCATTTAAACGAGCGGAGTTTGGCCGGGCACAGCTACAGGAGCCACAGGCAGGTCGCCGAATTCATATTTCGGCGGCGATAGGTCAAGCTGGGAACTATTCATCGCCCAATCCCAGCTGATGGCCCGTCCTGTATAGGCGCTCATCCGGCCCATGATCGCGCACATCGTGCTCTCGGCGATACGGCGGCCCTCGTTCAAAGGCTTTCCGCTGCGGATGCTGGCGATAAGGTCGGCCTGCTCCTGGACATAAGGATTCGCTTCGTCGCCTTCAAACTTCCAGGCGTTTTCGCCCTTGATTTCGCCATAACCGAAAGCAACGCCCTTGGTGCCGATGAGCTTTTCCTCGACGCGGTCGGCGCAGCCTGCGATCTGGCGGCACATGCTCAGCACGCGCACGCCGTTCGGGTACTCAAATTCGACGGCAAAATGGTCGTAGATGTTGCCGTACTCGGGAGCGGTCCTGACCTGCCTGCCGCCCATCCCCATGACTTTCTCGGGAAGCGCGCGGAATGCCCAGTTGATTACATCGATGTTGTGGACATGCTGTTCGACGATGTGGTCGCCTGAAAGCCAGGTGAAATAAAGCCAGTTCCGGCACTGCCACTCCATGTCCGACATGCCGGGCTCCCTTTTCTTCACCCAGAGCTCTCCCTGGTTCCAGTAGCACTGCCCGCCGACGAGCTCGCCGATCGCGTCTTCATGTATTCTTCTCATGACTTCGAGGTAGCGGGCCTGATGGCGGCGCTGGGTGCCGGCGACGATGGCCAGCCCCTTCTGCTCAGCGAGCGCCGAGGAAGCGATGACAGAGCGCACGCCGACCGGGTCAACGGCCACCGGCTTTTCCATGAAGACATGCTTTCCGGCCTCTACGGCGGCCTTGAGCTGCATCGGCCGAAAACCTGGCGGGGAAGCCATGACAACCACGTTGACCTCAGGACAGGCGGCGAGCTTTTGATATCCGTCAAACCCCGTGAAGCGCCTCTCCGGGGTCACTTTGACCTTGTCCGGATGGGTTTCTTTGATTTTCTGGAGAGAGGCTTCTATGCGATCCTGGAATAGATCATACATGGCCACAATCTCGACACCAGGAGCTGCATTCAGGCAGTCGATCGCCGCGCCTGTCCCGCGGCCGCCGCACCCCACGACCCCGACGCGGATCATGTCCGAGCCGGCAGCATAGGCGCCCGGAATCCTGGGAAGAGGAATAGCGGCAGCTAACGACGCCGCCACCGAAGTCTTAAGAAAATCCCGCCTCGAAACTTTAGAATTAATATCGATTCTATCGATTTTATTAGATTTATTTGGCATGATCAGCCTCCTTTTCTAATCGCTTAATCATCAGAAAAATTTTCGGGACATGTGCCGAATTTATTTCCAGTCATTTCGAGACATCGAAGATGTCGTGGCAATCCGACGCAGTCGTTGCGAGGCCTATTGGCCGAAGCAATCTTCTATGAGATCGCCGCGCCTCTTTCAGAGGCTCGCGATGACTTTTCAGATTGCGGAGCCTGTTCCGAGCGAAGCAAACAATCCATCCTTCTTGCAACGACGGACGGAGACGCGCCGTGACAGGACCCATATTGCGCTTCACTCCTTTAAAAATTATCGCAGGCGCGGTAAGCCTCGATGACCGCCCGCTCGCCGTCTTTCCCCGGCAGGCTGTGGCCGTGCTCCATGCACAGGACGCCCTGGTATCCTTTCTGGTAGAGGTGCTTGAAAATGTTCTTATAGTTGATCTCGCCGGTGGTCGGCTCCTTCCGTCCCGGCGTATCGCCCACATGATAGGCCGCGATCTCCTCCCAGGCCATGTCGACGTTGGGAATCAGGTTGCCTTCGGTGATCTGCTGGTGGTAGAGGTCATTCAGAATTTTGCAGGACGGGCTCGCCACAGCTTTGCAGATCTCGTAAGCCTGGGGAATGCGGGTCAGAAACAGGCCGGGATGGTCTTTAGGGTTGAGGGGCTCGATAACCAGGATCAATCCGGCCGGCTCACAGACGCCCGCGCAATATTTCAGGTTTTCGACAACATTAGCAGATTGGTATTCCCAGGCGAGAGATTCGTCGAATCGGCCCGGGACCACGAGCGCCCAGCGGCTGTTGACGCGTTTTGAGGTCTCGACGCCCTGCGTTATCTTTTGAATGAGCATGTCGCGGACGGCCTTATCCCGGGTGACAAAACTTTTCTGGCGGAAGTCGGCATAGAGGACAAAAGGGCCAAGGGTCATGCCTCGCTTTTCGAGTTCCCTGGCGATGAGCTCCTG
>CAZKEW010000211.1:0-3897 GCA_964551885.1 uncultured Eubacteriales bacterium | reverse complement strand
CTCGGCAAGGGCGACGAGAGGGCGAAGCAAATCTTCGAAACGATCGGCTGTTACCTGGGATACGGCATCGCCCATTATGCGGATTTTTATGACATGGCTCATGTCCTTGTTCTCGGACGCGTGACATCCGGTGAGGCAGGGCCGATCATCCTTGAAAAAGCCAGGGAAGTTCTTCGGGCCGAATTTCCTGAATTGGCGGGCCGACTCTCCCTCCATCTCCCAGATGAGGAGAGCCGGCGCGTAGGCCAGGCCGTGGCTGCGGCCAGCCTGCCTGTCATCGAGAAAATGGAGATATAAGAATGGAACTCAAACTGAGAAAAGCGAACAACGAAATTTTTGTCCCCGACCAGCTGCCCCTCCCTGAAGCGATTTCGAGGACAACCTATTTGGGCGTCGCAGCCCATCCCGATGACCTCGAGATCATGGCTTACCATGGCATCCTGAAATGCTTCGGAAGCAAGACGGACTGGTTTTTTGGGGTCATCGCCACGGATGGAGCCGGGAGCCCGCGGGACGGCTTCTACAAGAAATACACCGACGAAGAGATGAAGATCGTGCGCAAAAAAGAGCAGAAAAAGGCTGCCATGGTGGGCGAATACGGGGGCGTGGCCTTCCTGAATTACACGAGCGCGGAAATAAAGGACCCGAAAAACCTGAATCCGAGGGACGACATCAAAGACCTCCTGACGCTCGCCAAGCCGCGTTTTGTCTATACCCATAATCCTGCAGATAAACACGACACGCACGTCGCCGTGGGGTTAAGGACAATCCAGGCCATAAGGGAGCTTCCGCCGGAACTGCGGCCCGAGCATCTTTATGGATGCGAGGTCTGGCGCGACCTCGACTGGCTTTCTGATGAAGACAAGGTCGGGCTTGATGTCTCGGAGCATCAAAACCTGGCCACATCGCTTGTCAGCGTTTATGATTCCCAAGTCTCGGGCGGAAAGGGCTATGACCTGGCCACGATCGGCAGGCGCCGCGCCCATGCCACCTACTACGCCACGCACGATGTCGATGTCTCCACGTCGATGATTTTTGCCATGGACCTGACTCCTCTCGTTAAAGACAAAACGATAGATATCAGAGAATTCGTGAATCGCTACATCGACAAGTTCACCACCGACGTCAGAAAGAGGATCGAAAAGCTGATTTAGGCTTTTGGGGTTTAGACTTCAAACTTTAAGCTTTGGCGCTCGGCAAAAAGCTTCACCCTCCTCTTGTCTTTTTCCGGCGCTGAAACCCAGTAGATGCCGGCAAAGGCGGGCCGGCCGTTGATGAAGAGGATATACTTTCAAAAGCATTTTCGCTAAAATATATGAGAATAAATAAGGGAGATCGCGATGAGCCGAAAATTCTACATCGAAGGACATAAGTCAAAAGAAAACTGGGAAGACGAAAACACCATTATCGTCGAGAGCAACGAGGGTTTTAAAACGGTTGACGAAGCGACAACAAGAGCCAGGGAGTATTTCGATAAAGAAGAAGAATTGGGGCTGATGGTGATATTTAAAAGAGGCAGCGAAGGCTCAAAAGAAGGCGTGAAGTTTATCTTCAAAAACGACGAAGGCTCTCTCGAGGAATCCCTCCTCTACTGGTAAGGCTCCTCCCGCTCACTTAATCAATCTCTTCTTCATCGACTTGATGCCGATATAAAAGGCGATCGTTTCCAAAACAAGAATGACCAAAAAATTCAATATCAATCCGGATTCATAAGCGCCCGAGAAGACGGCTCGTGAAATCCTGACGGCATGCGTTAACGGCAGAAACTCGGACAACGTCTTCATCCACGCCGGGAACTTGTCCAAGGGAAAGAAAACGCCGGAAAAGAAGAGCATGGGCGTGATGATGAGCTCCGTATAATAATTGAAGAAGTCGAAACTCGGAGAAAAGGACGTCACGATCATCGCCAGGGACGCGAACAGGATGCCGATAAAGACCATGAGCAAAAGGAGAAGCAGCACGCTGAGGATCGAGACCGGGAAAACCCCCATGATGATGGCGACCGTCATCATCAGGATTCCGCTGACAAGGCCTCTGAAGGCTCCCCAGACGATGTCGCCGGCGACGGCATCCTCGGCGGAAACGGGGGTCGCGATCAGGGAATCATAGAGCTTTTCATGGACCATTTTGACGAACGTCCCATACAGGCATTCGAACGTGGACGAAAGCATGACGGACGAGACGAGCACACCCGGGACGAGAAAATAGAGATAGGGCTTCCCGCCGAAGTACCCGATATAAGCCCCCATGCCGATCCCGAACGTGATCAGATAGAACAGGGGCTCGATCAGGCTCACTAAAAATGTCGGGACAACGAACCTTTTGTAAGAAACGAGGTTCCTGAGGAAAACGTAATAAATCCTGTAAGACAGGTTCATTCGATCAAACTCCTGCCCGTGAGCTTCAAGAAAACGTCCTCGAGCGTCGCCGGCCTGATCAAATAATTCTGGAGTTCGAGCTCGACCAATTTCCTCATCAGGCCCTGCCCGTCGCGGCAGTAAAAATACAGCGTGTCTCCCACCCGTTCGTGTCCGCACGAAAACGAGGCCAGATGCCCGATGAGCTTTTCGTCCTCTTCTTTCGCAACCCTGACCTCAACGACTTCCCGTCCGATCTCTTCCTCCACCAGCTTCGACGGAACTCCCTCTTTCAGGATTTTCCCCTGATGCATGACGACAACCCGGTCGCAGAGCTGCTGGGCCTCTTCCATATATTGCGTCGTCAGGATCAGAGTGACGCCCTGGCTCTTGAGCTGCCGAAGCCTTTGCCAGATCAGATGCCGCGCCTGGGGGTCAAGGCCGGTCGTAGGCTCGTCCGCGACGATAAGTTTAGGGTGATTCAGCAGGGCCCTCGCGATAAGCAGCCTTCGCTTCATGCCGGTCGAAAGCGCGTTGATCTTGCTCGTCCGCTTTTGTTCGAGCTCGACGAATTTGAGAAGCTCCGCGATCCGTTTCTTGGCTTCTCGCTTCGGGATATCGAAAAAATTCGCGAAGATGATGAGGTTCTCGTAAACGGTGAGGTCGACGTCCAGGGTGATTTCCTGGGGGATGACGCCCATCATCATTTTCAAGGCCCGATTGTCGATATGCGCCGGCGAGCCGTTCACAAGAAGAGTTCCCGATGTGACAGGAGAAACACAGTGAATCATCTTGATGGTCGTTGTTTTGCCGGCGCCGTTCGGCCCCAAGAACCCGAAACATTCGCCCTCTTTAATCTCGAAGGAGATCCCGGCGACCGCCGCGAGCGAGCCAAATTTTTTGGACAGGTCCTTAGCCGATATAAGAATATTCATGATTTTATGAATTTAAGATTATACAACGCCCCCGCCGCAGCCGCCAGCGTTTTTGCGGGATTCGCCGACTGGAGGTCTAGCCCAGCTTCTCCATCAGAGCCCGAAACCTCGGATGCTGACGGAGGGGATCAAGGTTGCTGTCGTGCTTTCCGTAGTGGTAATAGAAGCTCCGCCCTTGCAAGTAGCAGTCATAAGCCTGGACTTGGCGAGTCGGCGCCTGTCGCCAGATTTAAGAGGATGATCCCGAGCGAGAAGAGATCGGTGCGGTGGTCAAGCGCTTCGTTCCTGAGCTGCTCGGGGGACATGAGTATTATTATAAAAATGGCTATATAGCAAGCGATAAATTCCTGTATGAGAATTTTTTTTGGTCATAACCGTCTTAAAACAAGGGAGGATTATATTATCAGACCTAATATTGTATATTTATATCAAATTATTCCAATCTCTTAAATTTCATTTGGCTAAAAGATTGACTCAAAACAATCATAATGATAGTTTGAGCTTTTTCAATTTTTAATGTGGACACGAGTGATATTTTTTCGCCTCGAAGCTAATACAAACGCAATTAATGCTATTACATAGTCATTGCGAGCGACCATCGGGAG
>CAZKEW010000210.1:0-3898 GCA_964551885.1 uncultured Eubacteriales bacterium | reverse complement strand
CAGGACCCGTGCTCAAAAAGATTTCTCTGACTATCACGGAAAATGGGATGCTTCCGAGGATAGAGGAATTCTGCCAGTTCAGGGCCGAAATATTCGAGTCTAGCGCAAGAACTTTTTCAGTTTTTCAGCCAGAGCGGGGTCCACAGTGACGAGAGTTTTATAGACATCCCGAGCGCTGTAATTATCTTTGAGGTTTAAATAAACGATAGCGAGGTTATAAAGGGCAACGCCATAATCCGGCCGCAATTCAACGCATTTCTTGAGCGGCTCGAGGGCCGAATCAAAATCCTTGAGCTGCATGTAGCCGACGCCAATATTCAACCACGCATCCGCGTTATCGGGGATCAAGGCCACAAAATTTTTGAACGCATCGATGGATTCCTTCGACTTTTTTTGCTTGGAGTAGCATATTCCAATATTGTAATAGGCATAATCATAATCCGGCCTAAGCGTTAAAGCTTGCTTGAATGTCGCTATGGCTTCATCGCATCTATCCAGTTTTAAGTACATGATCCCCAGGTTGTATACGGCAATCTCGCTTTTGGGGTTGAACTCGATGACCTTCTTGGAGGCCTCGATTGCATTCTCATATTTGCCAGCTTGATCGTACATAATGACGATCCGTCCATAATAAATTGCCGCCTCGGAGGGATTCAAAGCGGCCAGGTTTTTGTAGACGGCATCGGCTTTTTCAAGTTGGCCTGCCTTCTCATAGGCTTGGGCTAGTCTGTAATTAACGCTCACATCCCTGGGCTGCGCTTTCTGAGCTTCCTCAAGGGCGGCAACGGCCTGGTCGTACTGGCCGAGCTCCATCCGGCTGAGCCCCAATTGGAGATAACCTGTCCAGGTGCTCTCGGGTTTCAAGTTCAGATACCTCTCATAAGCGTCAGCCGCTTTGGCGAAATCCCTGAGCTCTCTGTAGGCATTGCCGATAGTGAAAAGGGCCTCTTTATTAGCGCTATTCAAAGAGACACCTTTTTCGAGCGCCGCGATGGCATCGTTCCAGCGCTGCATGCGAAAATAGATCTCTCCCAACCCAAAATAGGCCTCTGCCCTTTTAGGGTCGAGTTCGACGACTTTATTGAAGGCGCTGATAGCCGACGCATAGTCCCTCTGTTTGGAATAAACCGAAGCTAAAAGAGCGTGGGCTTCGGTAGTGGAAGGGCTAAGCTTGACGACTTTCTCCAAGTATTTTTTGGCATTCCCCAAGTCGTCCATCAGGCTGAAGACTCGTCCAGCCAGAAAGGCTCCTTCAAACCCGGCAAAATAATCTTCTTTGGTCCAATCCTTGAAAGCGGTAACCTTCCCCATTTTCGGCAGGCTTTTCCAGGAATTGGCGGGTATCCCAATCCTGGCGGTTTTTTCCAAGATGAGGGTGAGACCGACAGCCTGGCCATTCAGGTTAAGCAATGGTCCTCCATTAAACCCTTCGGGAATGGAAACCGAAGATTGAATGACGGATTGGGCCTCAGATAGCTTTAAGATATCTATTACCGTTCCTTCAGAGATGATTATGTCTCCCGATTCGTTGGCTCCGAGGGCGAATATCCTGGCTGCCTGCTGAACCTCATCGGAGTTGCCCAAGGGGAGGGCTGTCACTTTCCCTTTGATTTTAAGCAGCGCCACATCCAATTTGCGGTCGACGGCAATGATGCCGTCGAGCTTCATCTTTTTCCCTTTGACATTGGCGGCTTCCACCTCTTCAGCTATGCTGACAAGATGATAGCTGGTGATGATGACATCTTCGCTCAGGCCAAAACCGACGCCTTTGGCGAGGAGTTCTTTATTCCCTCCATAGACATAAAGGGAGAGTATGCCCTCTTTATTCTGCTCGAAAAGCTTAGCGGCGTCTTCTGTTTGAGAAAAAAGGAATGTCCCTGCGGCAAAGAACAAAATGAGAAGACCGATAGCTCGATGATTTGTGGCCATCCTCATTCCTCCTTTTAAAGCATGATGAGACAAATTTACACGTTGTCATTTATTCTGTCAAATCTAAAATGAAAATTTTTTCCAAAACGGCTCCTGAGGCGGATTGACAAAAGGGCGGGCCTCGATTAGCCTGGAAGGGCCATGGCAGCCCGTAAATCCACCGTCTTCTTCCTGTTGCTTCTCCTCGTTTTGTTCAGTCTCGTTTTTCTCCTCAGGGTGAAGAATGAGATGGTGGACTTCGAGGTGAATTATCAGGCAGCCAAGCGACTTCGCTTGGGAGAGACTCTTTACCGCGCCTCTGACGGTCACTATCAATTCAAATACATGCCTTTTTCTGCCTTTTTTTACCTGCCTCTCACGTTTCTCCCCATATCCCTCGCCAGAGGCGTCTGGTACGGGATCGTGCTCCTCTCGTCCGGGCTCGTCTTTTTTCTCTCATTGAACCTGCTTCATCTCGATAAAAAGAAATCCCTCATAGTAGGCCTTTTCTCATTCCTGATCATAGCCAGATATTTCCTCAGGGAACTCCAGCTCGGACAGATCAATGCCCTGATCACCTTTCTTCTTCTTTTGATGGTCTGGTTGCTTGTCCGGGAGAGAGCCCCTCGGGACCAGCAAGTGAGTTCCGGGCTTTTTTGGGGGTTGGCCACTGCGTTGAAGCCCTATGCGGCCATCTTCCTCCCCTATTTCGTCCTGCGGAAAAAACGGCTGGCTCTGGCATCCGGTGTCGTCGTCCTGATCTTAGCTCTTCTCGCCCCTTCCCTCTTCTACGGCCTCGAAGGAAATTTTAAGGTGCTCAACGAATGGCAATCCTCCCTTCGCGCGTCAACACCTTCTCTTTTTTCCTCCCAAGACAATATTTCCATCATAGGTTTCTTCACAAAATGGACGGGACGACAAAATTTGTCCTTCGCCCTCTATCTGATCACCCTTGCCGCCTTGGGTTTATTTATTTTTTATCTCATTTTGCGCAAAAACAGTGTTTCTCAGCCCATCCTCCTCGACTGTTTTCTTCTGATGGCTCTTATTCCTCTGATCTCGCCTCTGGGCTGGGATTACACGCTGCTCTCCTCAGCTCCGGCCGTCATGCTCATCCTCAACCATTTCGATAAATACCGCCCCTTCTGGAAAGCCTTTCTCTGCTTTAATTTTGCGGTCATCGCCCTTTCTTTATATGACCTCATGGGGAGAGAGTTTTACAGCTTCTTTATGTCCCTGTCGTTCATCACCATCAATTTTCTGGTCCTCATCGCGTACCTCGGCTATCTTCGGATAAAAGGCCACGCTTGAAAACGCCATGCCGGGTAAATTAAACAAACCCTCCTTGATCATCTATATTTCCACCGCGATCGGCACGGTTGCCTGGTTGGGGGCGATTTTTTGGGCCCCATATCTGCGAAGCCATTCCTCGCCCTGGCAAGGGCTGATCTATGCAATCTTCACGCCGGTCTGCCATCAAATTCCCTCCCGCTCTTTCTATTTTTTCGGCCAGCCTTTGGCCGTTTGCGCCCGCTGTCTGGGCATCTATTCGGGATTTTTCATCGGAGTTGCACTCTATCCTTTTCTAAGGGAATTCCGCAGGGTTGCCTTGCCCCAAACCAAAATCTTTATCCTCGTTTCCCTGCCTATTGTGATGGACACGCTGGGCAACTTCGCCAGGCTCTGGGAAACTCTTAACGAAGTCCGTTTTGTCACCGGCCTCCTCTGGGGCGTCATCCTCCCTTTTTACTTTATCACAGGCTTAGCCGATCTTGCCCTCAGCCGCAGAAAAGAGCCATTACCAAATACGTGATTTCAAGCGTGCTTCGAACCGCCCCCCTCACTTGAGAAAGAATGCATCTTTGCTTCCGTGATGACTATTGAATATGGACAGCTTGGCCAAGAGATGAAGCGACCATCGAGAGATTTAGCCTGAAAATTTTCATGGCGTTAAAAATCTCGGAAGGGAGCGAATCCCTTGACCAAGCTA
>CAZKEW010000209.1:0-3904 GCA_964551885.1 uncultured Eubacteriales bacterium | reverse complement strand
AGGCCAAACCAATCATTTCATACTTCGGCACTATTCCCTCCTGTTGAGCTAATTCATTGTCGTCAAAGGATAATTCCACAATTCCGATTTACTTTTGCTCATTGGCAAGCCGCTGTCAGTGACAAATGATATGTCCGGTTTATAGCACATGATCTGTCCGGTTTGTTATGGTCGCCTTTTGGAGGTGGCAGATGAGGCGGACAGAGCATATGGAGGAGAACCGGAAGATGCGATTTGAGGAGGTATATTTGGGATGGAACGAGAGCCGATTGACGCAGGCGACAGCGGCTCTGGTGTTGGGAGTAAGTGAGCGGACGTTTCGGCGTTACGTTGATCGATACGAGCAGGAGGGTCTGGAGGGATTGTCGGACAAGCGTCTGACGCAGGCGTCGTTTCGTCGTGCGCCTGTGGATGAGGTGATGGCGGTTGCCGATTTTTACAGTAGTCGATACCGAGGGTGGAATGTGAAGCATTTTTACAGTTGGTATCGGCGGGAAGGAGGTTTTCGGAGTTACACATGGGTGAAGACCGCGCTTCAATCGAAGGGTTTGGTTTTGAAGACATCCAAGCGAGGCGTTCATCGCAAGCAGAGGGAACGGGCGCATTTGCCGGGGATGATGTTGCATCAGGACGGCAGCCGGCATGAATGGGTTCCCGGGAAGAAGTGGGATTTAATTGTGACGATGGATGATGCCACCAACGAGCATTATTCGATGTTTTTTGTTGACGAAGAAGGTACGGCCAGCAGTTTTCATGGAGTACGGGAGGTGATCGTTCAGAAGGGTCTGTTCAGTTCTTTGTACACGGACCGAGGGAGTCACTACTGGTACACACCCAAGGAAGGAGGCAAGGTCAGTAAAACACATCTGACCCAGTTTGGTCGAGCGATGAAACACTTGGGGATTCAGATGATAGCGGCCTACTCCCCGGAAGCGCGAGGGCGAAGCGAGAGGGCTTTTGGGACTCACCAGGACCGACTAGTCAAGGAGTTGGCTTTTCACGGAATCACAGACATCCATATCGCCAATCGTTACTTGATCAAGGTATATCTTCCCGGGTTCAACGCCGAGTTTATGCAGCCAGCCCTTGAAGACGGTTCAGCGTTTGTCCCTTGGAAGGGGGACGATCTTGATGACATTCTCTGTGAACAAGATGAGCGGACGGTCAGCGCTGACAACTGCGTCAGCTTCGAGGGAAAGAAACTTCAAATCCCTGCAAATCAATACCGTTGCCATTACGTTAGGGTCAAGGTGCGGGTCCATCGGTATCTGGATGGATCAATGGCCATCTTCCATGGTCCCAGAAAGCTGGCTGATTATGACCCACGGGGTAAGCTCAAGGAGATGAAAAAAGCGGCCTGACGGAGTTACCCACAACCCCCTCCCGCCATGCTCTGCAATGGCCGCGGGAGATGGGCTGTGGATAACTCCTGATCGTCCGAGGAAGCGCTCGTCCGCCGCTCTCCTCCTGTTCCAAAAAGATCCTCGTCACGTGGAACAGAAAAGCGGACAATTCATTTGCTACAAAACCGGACAAGTCTATTTGCTCTTGACAATATTTCAACATTTCATTGACAGAACCTGTCTGTGTCGCATATATTTAACCACTACGATGCCGCCAGGGATGATCGGTCATGAAAGAAGAGGTCGGACAATACCGGAAGGAAGCTCCCGTCGTGGACAGGCATCTGATTTATCTGGCCGGGATGATCGAGCGCTGGCTGAAGAGGGACGCCGATTTCGGTATCCTTATCACCGACGAGGCCCTGGTCATTCGCTTCTGCAACGGGTGGATCGAAAGCCGGGCGGTCCGACTGGGGAAATATCCCTTGGGGAGCTCTCTGCTGGAGGTCTTCCCCGACCTTATTGAGCGTCGCCTGGATCGGCTTTACCGGGAAGCCCTTGAAGGCCGGACACAGATCATCTCCGAACGATTCCACCGTTATCTTCTCCCCTTTCCCGCGGATACGGCTGTCGCCGCCCGATCCTCCATGCTGCAGGCGGCAAGGATCTATCCCCTGACCGAAAACGGCCGTGTCGCCGGGACGCTGACCGTCATCGAGGATGTGACGAGTCGGGTTTTGCAGGAGCGGGAGCTTCGCGAGACGGTCCGGAGGCAGGAGGAACTGATCGAGGCCCTCAAACAGGCGGAGAACTGGCTCTATGAGATGTCCGTCACGGATGAACTGACGGGCCTCTACAACCGGCGGGGGTTTCTGACCCTGGCCGAGCAGCAGCTCCGGATTGCCGAACGTACGAAACGGGGGTTCTTTCTTCTGTTTGCGGATCTCGACGGCCTTAAGTGGATCAACGACCGCCTGGGACATACCCAGGGGGACGCCGCCCTGCAGGACATGGCCGGCATTCTGAAAAAAACCTTCCGTGAATCGGACATTCAGGCCCGTATGGGGGGAGACGAGTTTGCGGTCCTCGCCCTCGAGGGCCGGCGGGAGAACGCGGAACTTCTGGCGGAAAACCTGCAACGGGAGATCGCCCTTCACAACAGGTCCCAATCCCGGCCGTATCTGTTGTCCTCCAGCGTGGGAACGGTTTTCTGCGACCCCGGGGAGCCGAGCGACCTGGAAACCCTCCTGGGGCAGGCCGACCGGTTGATGTATGAGGAAAAAGAGAAGAAAATCCGGGATGTCTCCACGATCATTCGCGCCTAGCGGGATCGCTCGAATAGCGGCAAGCGGGAAGGTTGATGGTCGAGTGATCGAAAAGAAACCGGCCGAACAACAGGATGTCTGTTCGGCCGGTTCTTTCTTCCTGGCTAATACGACTTTTTTTACTTGCCGGCGGGTGCCGCAGGTGCTGCGGGTGCCGCAGGTGCCGGGGCCGGCGCGGGTGCCGGGGCGGGTGCAGGAGCCGGAGCCGGGGCCGGTTCAGCCTTGGGAGCCGGTTTCGGCTCTTCAGCCTTTTTGCATCCTACAACTGCAAAAGATAATGCCGCGAAGAAAAACAGTGAAAAAATGACAGCCAATACTTTCTTCATGTGCAAGCCTCCTTTCAGAAATAGTAAGTTGAGGGACCTCCCCCAATGTGAGATTAATTATATCAATATTTTCTCCTTGTCAAGAATTATTCATCATTATATGATAACGCATGAATCATCGCTGGGCGCTCGTCGATACGCCATCGCAACTGAAAAAAGCAGAAAAAGCGATCCGCTCAGCCGGGATCATCTCCCTGGATACAGAGTACGATTCCTTCCGTTACTTTCGGGACAAGCTCTGTCTCATCCAGGCCCAGACGGGTGAAAAGACGTGGCTTATCGATCCCCTGGCAGGCCTCGACCTCTCTTTCCTGGGCGAGGCCCTGAACAATCCGGCGGTCCTGAAGATCTTTCACGCCGGGGATAACGACATCCGCATCCTGAAGCGGGATTACGCCTTCGCCTTTCGGAATATCTTCGACACCCACCGCGCCGCTTCGCTCCTGGGTTGCCGCCGGCTCTCCTTGGCAACGCTTCTGGAGGACTACCTCGGAGTCATCTTGGTGAAGAAGATGCAGCGGTCCCGCTGGGATATCAGGCCGCTCAGCGAGGAGCAGCTCGACTATGCCGCCCTCGACACCGCCCATCTGCATAGCCTCTACCGAAGGCTCGACGGCGAACTCCGCGAAAAAGGGATGGAAAAGGAGGTGCAACCGCTCTTTGCCGGGATGACGGCCGCAGAGTGGCAGCCCAAAACGCTGGATCGCATGGCGCATCGCCGCATTCCGGGATATGCAATGCTGACCCCCGAGCAGAAGAATCGTCTCCGCCGGCTGTTCCGCTGGCGCTTCGAAAAGGCGCAGGAGATCAACCGTTCGCTCTTCATGATCCTCCCCGATCAGCACCTCGTCGGTCTCTCGAGACTGGAGAATCCTTCGCTCGAGGTCATGGCCGGCCCCGGCCTCCTCTC
>CAZKEW010000208.1:0-3922 GCA_964551885.1 uncultured Eubacteriales bacterium | reverse complement strand
CGAACAGCCTCGCTTGTCTGGACGATGGCCTTTCTGTCACTCTCTGAGATTTTTCCGGTTGCGGTCAAGATGTCTGCTCCCTGCTGAACGGCAGAACAGGAAGATAGAAACGTCATTATGAAAACGGCAACAAGAACTAAGGCAACTGTCTTCATCTTGTTCATTGGCTACCTCGGAACTCTCCCAGCTTTCCATCTCTCATGAACTCCTCGACCTGGGAGGCAGGAATCTTGATCAGGAGCATCTTGTCCACCCAAACAAAATTGACTTCTCCGTGCTTGGCCCGGTAACTTTCTTCCACCTGCTTGTTGAAGCCTTTGCCGGCGAGGGCCACTTCACTGGCTGAGGCCTGGGTTTTCAGGCCTTTGTCCATGGCCAAGAGGTCAAATTTTTGGACCTGGACGGCGCTCGAATGGACCCACCCGACGGCTCCCTTGGATGTTCGCACCTGAATCCAGCCTTCCTGGCTGCTGATTTTCTCTATTTTCTCCCCTGCTCCGAGAGTCAGGAGGGCGGGCGCATAAAATTTCGGGCTCTTCCGCAGGCTCGTCGATTGAACTTTCACGATTAGAGTTTCCGCCGCGAGCAAACAGAAGACTATGACTAAAAGGCTAACGGCCAATGTTGAAAGTATGGGCCTTTTCACCTTCACCTCCTCTGTATGATTTTTCTCATCATAGAAGAAAGAAGCGAACAAAGTCAAACCATGAAAAATTTGGGAAAAATTTGGGGAGAACCGTCCCCATAACTCATCATGACAAAAACGACGGCCGGCCTTGCCTCAATTTTTCCTTCAACAACCCGTTTCTTTTGACCGGCTTGTCATTCTTGATGGCGATGTGCAGCGCTTTGTAAGAGCCCACGATCACGCTCAGCTTTTTGGCCCGCGTCAGGGCCGTGTAGAACAGGTTCCTCTGGAGCATGATATAGTGCTGTGTCAAAAGAGGCATAACGACGGCCTGGTACTCGCTCCCCTGGGATTTGTGCACAGAGACGGCATAAGCGTGGGTAATATCGTTGAGATCATCTTTCTCGAAGCTGACCTCGCGGCCGTCAAAATCAACAAGGAGCCGGAACCTCTGTTTGTCCACATGGAGAACCATTCCTATGTCTCCATTAAAGATCTCTTTATCGTAATTATTGCGGATTTGCATGACCTTGTCCCGGACTCTAAACTCCCTGTTCCCTACTTTCAGCCCATCATGGTGGGAGTTCAGCCTTGCCTGAAGCTCAGCATTGAGGTTATCCACTCCGCACATACCCTTGTACATCGGACTAATGACCTGGATTTGTGGGGTGAGCGCGGGCACGCCGAGTTTGTGAGGGATGTTGAAACAGCAGAGGCTCATGATGGTCTTGAAGGCTTTCTCCTCATCCTCATGATGGAGAAAATAAAAATCGGCATTCCGTTCCTCTCGCGGCGGATAGATGAGCTTCTCGCCTTGGTTGATCCGATGCGCATTCAAGACGATCAGGCTGTCCCGCTCCTGACGGAAAATTTCCCTAAGCCTCATGACCTCCACCCGGCCTGATTCAATGATATCCTGCAGGAGATTGCCCGGCCCGACCGAAGGAAGCTGGTCCTTGTCACCCACCAAGATGAGGCGCATCCAAGGGGGGATGGCCTTGATCAGGGAATACATCAGCGGCAGGTCGACCATCGAACATTCATCGACCACAAGCGCATCCGCCCGGAGCGGATGTCTCTCGTTCCTCTTGAAATGGCCCTGCTTCGGGTTGTATTCCAGGATGCGATGAATGGTCTTGGCTTCTTTCTGAGTCGCTTTCGAGAGCCTCTTGGCGGCCCTTCCTGTCGGCGCCGCCAGCAGGACCTGCTGTCCGAAGCTGTCAAAGATGGCCACAACAGCCCGGATAATGGTCGTTTTTCCGGTCCCAGGGCCGCCTGTGATGATGAGCATTTTTTTATTGAAACAGGCTTTGACGGCCTCTTTCTGGCAGGAAGAAAATTCGAGGCGAAGCTCCCTCTCGACATCAGCAATCGTCTTATCCATATCAGAAGGTGGGGCGGGGGCAGGCAGCGAACTGATTTTAAGAACAGCCCTGGCAACTCCCTCTTGAGCTTCGAAGAGGTAGGGGAGATACACAGCCGTCTTTTCCTCGACTTTCTCGGCAATGACAAATTTTCTATGGACGAGGTCAGTTAGGGCAGACCGTGTTTTCTCCTCATCAACTCCCAGCTCCTTCCGGCAATTTGTTGCCAGGTCTTCCTGGAAAGAAAAAACGTTGCCCTGCTCGGCATCCTTTTCCAGAAGATAAAGGATGAACGCCTTGACCCGTTCGGGAGAGGCTGGGTCCAGGCCGAGCTTCAAGGCGATCTGGTCAGCCGTTTTAAAACCGATCCCCCAAATATCCATGCAGAGCTGATAGGGGTTGCTCTTCAAGACATGGAAAGACTTTTCGCCGTACTGCCGGTAGACTTTGGTGGCGATACTGGTCGAGACGCTGTGCTCCTGAAGGAAAATGATCAAGTCGCGGATGTGCTGGTTTTCCGCCCAAGATTTCTTGATCTCTCTGAGTTTTACGGCTCCGACTCCCTCGACTTTCCGGATTTTCTCCGGGCTTTGGGAAATCACCTCGATGGTCTGCTCGCCGAATTTCTTCACGATCCGGCACGCCAGCACAGGGCCTATTCCTTTGACTAAACCCGAAGAGAGGAATTTCTCGATGCCCTTGACGGAAGAGGGCAGGATGGGGACAAAACTTTCGACCCGGAACTGCTTGCCGAACTTGGGGTTGACTTCCCATTTTCCGGTGACGCGCAAAACCTCGCCCGGAGAAAGGGGAGGAAATGAGCCGACAACGGTCAGTTTCATGTCGTCCTCGAGGACAAACCGGCAGACCGTGTAGCCGTTCTCAGGGTTGTAATAGACGATCTCGTCGATCGTGCCTTCAAAGCCTTCCATAGTGTTTGTCCTCCTTCTCCATTTAACAATTTCTCCGACTCGAAGCGATCCTTATCTCCTTTCTTCGGCCTGATTTGATTTTTGCAGCAGCGGAGGCTTCTCGCGCGGAGATTTCGATTAACCCGAGGCTCCCGGCAAGAAAGAAGACCTCTCCTTTCTTGGCTTCGGAGTAATTTTTTCTTAAACCCCCGAACTTCTTCTCGCCCACAAACAGGGACAAGCTCTCTTTCCCTTTCTCCGCGGCCAAGCATTCCACCAAGACAGCCGGGATGTTGGTGATCAAGTTGCCGAATTTATCTGTATAAAGAACCCTGCCGCAAACATCATCTCCTTTTATTTGCGCTTCGGGGACCTCCCTTTTTTTTATTTTCTTCAACGGTGGGCCAAACGCATCAATTCTTGTTCCCTTGGACAGCCAGGCTGCCGCGGGGGCCATTTTATCCCGTCCCTCAAAGGTTTTACTCGGATGCGACAGAAAAAATTTGGGGTTTGTAAGCGCCCTGATCTGTTGAATGGGCTCCTCCGCAAGCGCCAGACTCAAAACGCCGTTATCAGGGGCGATAAAATAATATTTCTCGGTCTGGACAAGAATGATCCGCCTCTTCGAACCGACGCCGGGGTCAACGATGGTGAGGAAAATCGTGCCTTCGGGAAAGTATCTAGAAGCGGCAAAAAGGACAAACCCGGCTGCGTCAATATCGAACGAGGGAATCCTGTGGCTGATATCAACAATCCTGGCCTCCGGGTTCAGGCTCAAGATGACGGCTTTCAAAGAAGCGACAAAAAAGTCGTCCTCTCCAAAATCCGTGAGCAAGGCAATAACAGAAAGCTTCACTGTGATTAATCTTATGTCATTCTCTTGAACCGGTCAACAGAGGGGACGGTTCTCAGCGAGAACCGTCCCCAAAAAAAGTCTTTAAAATAATTGCGGGGAAGCATCACCGTTTCCGTGGTGATCATGGAGCCCTTCAATGTCGCCAGAGAGCTTGGTGAAGGGA
>CAZKEW010000207.1:0-3954 GCA_964551885.1 uncultured Eubacteriales bacterium | reverse complement strand
GGGCGGCAAACCATTCCGTGATATCGTAGGCGTCGGTGGCTTCTTCGGGCGTGAATGCCCCCCTGGAGACTCCGAAAGAGGCGCCGCTGCCTCTAATATCTACAGCAGCCACGATGTAGCCGTGTCTTAGAATCTTCTCCACCCAAGGCATCTGGTCTAGAATAGTGACCAATTTTCCGTCCGGAGTTAAGTTCGCCCGATGGTATCGCGCATGGGTCCAGATAACAGGTAAAGGCTCAGAGACGGGTTTGCCGCCGCGGCTCGGACGGAGGATGTCCACAGCCAGCCTTGTCTCGTCTCTAACGGGAACATATTGAGAGGTCCGCACCCATTCCTCGTAAACGGGCTCCGAATAGCCCTGGTATTTTCCTGGGCTTGAGATTTTTTCTCCGGGTTGGGTTGCTTCTTGGCCTTGAACAAGCGACACAAAAGAGATCAAGATGAAAAAAACCTGCCAAAAAACAAGCCGACCATTTTCTTTAGCTTTCATGAGACTTTCCTCCATCCAAGTGGGTGATTTTAAGATTTTTTATCAAATCTGATTGCATAAATCAATCGAACTATGCTCTTAAGGAGGCGTGGCAATCCAACCCAAAAGGGTCATTCCGAGCGAAGCGATATTTCTTCACGTCATTGCGGGGAGTATGGATTCCTCGCTACGCTCGGAACAGGCTCCGCAATCGCGGGGGAATCTTGATGAGATCGCCACGACATCTTCGATGTCTCGCGATGACTGCGTTGGATTGCTTCGTCGTCCCGCCGGAACAGGACTTCTCGCAATGACACGGGAATTATTGCGTTTGTATTGGTTAGATAAAATTGGGGACGGTTCTCCCCGAGAACCGTCCCCCTTGTCTTTATTTCATCTGCTCCCGCATCTTGGCCTCGGCCTCAGGCTTCCAATAGCCGCAGTCGAGCTCCATGAAGACCGAGGTGTAAGGAAGGGCCAGCGTTGTCTTGATCATCAGGATGCGGAACGTCTCAGCGACCTCGTCCAGCCGCGCGATCAGTTCTTCGTGGAGGACGGGCTTGACCTCCCGCCCCTTGAGCATCGTGTAGAGCTTCTCGCGGCAACCTTCGATCCCGGGGGCCAAATCCTCCGTCACAAAGGCGAGCTCCTTATCCAAATAGATGCGGGGCCGGATGTGCTTGCTCTTGTCGATCGCCTTCAGGACCTTCTCTAAAACCGCAAAGTGGTCCTCGTTGGAGATGACAATTTCGATGCCGGGGCTGATTTGAGCCGGATAGGCGGAGTCTGCGACGACGATCCAGTTGCGGTGGCCAAGGAGGGGCAAATCTTTTAGAAGCTTGTCTTCCCAGGACACCGTCGTTTCCTCTCCCTCCTTTTCAGTTGATTCACAGGCCATAAGAAAGAATCCTAAGCAGGCAAGAATAGCGATCAGGGTTGTTTTTTGTTTTCCCGACATGGTTGATTCCTCAATAATGAGAGATAGTGAGATTTATATCTTGGCAGCAGGGGGAAGTCAATGCAAGCCTTGAGCTAGCCCATGAGTTCTTTTAATCCTCTTGATGCTGTGTAGAGTGTCCCAACACCAGTTAAATGGTAGGCAACTCTCAACGCTTCTGTGATTTCTTCTATTGTCGCGCCTTCTTTCAGAGCAGAGCTGGCGAGCGATCTCACTCCTTGATCTGCTCCGTAGGCAGCATCAAAGGCCAGGGCTATGAGGAGCTTGTATTTTTTGGGGAGCGCTCCTTGGGCCTAGATCAGCTCATGTGTGTCTCTCAAGTGATTCATAAGTTTTGGATCGAGCTTCTCGATAGTTGATAATGGATGCTCTGCCATTTCAGGCCTCCTTTTTCTGTTTTAATTCTGAACTAAATATTGTGTCCCCCCTTTTTCACTGCAGGGGGCAAATTCCGGTACCAGAAGAAGCAAAGGCCGAGGAACGACGCTGCCAGAATGGCTCCTGCTGCAAGGGCTGATGATTTAAGGAAATCATGCCTTTTCCTAACGGATCCTTTCGGTTTCGGTTCACCTTATATCACAGGGGAAAATCGAGGTCAATTGACCAAGACCAGGGCAGCTCGGGGTCTCCTTCCTGTTGACTATTTGCGCTGTAGTTGTTATCCTTCAATACAATCAACAGAGAAGAGGAAAAATTGGCTGTCGAGGAATACAAGAAAATCCTTATTTATTTTGAGGTGCAGCGGTTCCGCCAAACTTGGCTCTGGATACTGGTCGTCTCTCTGGTAGGACTGAGCTGGTACAGCTTTCTGCAGCAGATTGTTTACCAGAAACCCTTTGGCACGCATCCTGCTTCTGATAGTGTGGTCTGGATCATCTGGGTTGTTTTTGGCATCGGATTCCCCATATTCTTTCTCAACTTCGGCATGACAACAGAACTCAGAGAGGATGGCATTCGGATTCGCTTTTTCCCGTTTTACCGGCGCCGTATCGATCTCAAGGACATCCAAAGCTTTGAGGTCAAAGACTATCATCCCCTAAGAGATTATGGCGGCTGGGGCGTGCGATCATCACCAAAGAATGGAATGGCCTATAATGTCAGCGGCAATCGTGGCGTAAAGCTCGAGCTCAAAGACGGCAAGCGTGTGCTCATCGGCTCTCAGGAACCGGAGCGGCTGGCCAACATGCTGGGAGGAATATTGCAGCGCGCGAGAAAAGATAAATGAAGATAGCAAAAGAAGGCTTTCGCTTCATCCTCCCCTGCGTGGCTTTAGCAGTCATATTTTTCGGGTTGGGCTGGTGGGGGCTCGCTCTTCCTTTCCTTGTTGCGGGTTTGGCGTTTTCTTTTTTCTTCCGGGACCCGAGGCGGAGAATCCCTTCCGCCGAGAATGTCCTCATTGCGCCCGCGGACGGCAGGGTGATAAAAATTGATACCGCCGCCTCCCATCCCCTCCTGCCGTCTCCCGTGACATGCGTCAGCATTTTTCTTTCTCTTTTTGATGTGCATATTACCCGCGCCCCTTTTTCCGGGGAGGTTCAAAAAATCGATTATCAGCCTGGCCATTTTTTTCCTGCTTATAAGGAGGAAGCCAGCTTAAAGAATGAATCCAATTCTCTGTTCCTAAAAGGGGAGAAGACGGACATTTTTATCAAGCAGATTGTGGGAGTCGCGGCCCGCCGGATTAAATGTTATGTCAAAGAAAATGAAAAAGTGGAAAAAGGCCAGAAGATCGGCCTCATGTATTTCGGGTCGCGGGTGGAAATTTATTTCCCTCCGTTTGTTCGATTAAAAGCTAATCTCAACCAAAAAGTCAAAGCGGGCGAGACAATCATCGGCGAGGTGACGATATGAAAAAAAAATACGGAGAAATTTATCTGCTGCCCGGTGTTTTTTCTTTATCCAATGTCTTTTTTGGGTTTTTAAGCCTTATTTCCTGCTTTAACGGAAAATATTCCTGGGCGGCCTTCTGGATCATCATGTCAGCCGTGATGGATGGGTTAGACGGAATTGTCGCTCGCTCTACGGGAGCCCAGTCAGATTTTGGCGTCCAGCTCGACTCTCTTGCCGACGCATTTTCCTTCGGAGGCGCCCCCTCCGTTCTTCTCTATTATTGGGGCTTGCAGGTGGCCGGCACGGCGGGGGTCTTTTTCAGCTTTATCTTTCTCGCCAGCGGCGTCCTTCGCCTGGCCCGCTATAATATTCTCCAGAAAGCTCAGAAAAGCAAAAAATTTTTTATCGGGCTGAGTGTTCCTTCGGCTTCTTTGTTCATGGCCTCTCTGGTCCTCTTTCATCCGCAGCCGCTCGGAACAAGGTCATCAGCATTCCTTCTCGCCTTGGCGATTATCGTCGTCTCTTTTTTCATGGTCAGCACGATCAAATACAGAAATTTTCTAAATTTTCGTCTTCGCCAAAAAATCAATCTCAGCACGGGACTTCTTATGGCTATCCTCATAGCCAGTCTCATTTTCTACACTAGGATTTTCCTGTTCGCTTTTTTTACATTTATTGTTCTCTCCGGACCTGCAAC
>CAZKEW010000206.1:0-3960 GCA_964551885.1 uncultured Eubacteriales bacterium | reverse complement strand
TACAAACGCAATAATTCACGTGTCATTGCGGGGAGTTCTTGTTCCGACAAGACGACGAAGCAATCTCAGGAAAGAGAGAGATCACCACGCTAAGCTCGCGATGACAATGTAAACATATTTAATACGTTTGTATTAGTACAGAGTGCTATCCCGCTTTAGCTTTGCCAAAGCGTAGGCGACCTGACCTAAAGAAATAGACTCATCGTTGGGGGAATATCTGACCGGCCGGAGAACCTGGAATCCCTTTCGTTTTAGAATGGCTGAGGCGGAGCTGAGCAGCTTCTTGTTCAGGAAAACGCCGCCCCCGAGGACGGCTGTATTTATCCCGAACTCATTCCTAACTTTCTCCGCGACGGCAGCGATGGCTCGGGCAAGAGTGTTATGGAATTTCGCGGCAATCTTGGCGGTCGAGACCTGTCTTTGGATATCTCTGACAATCTCTCGAATGGCCGGAGCGAAAGAGATTTGCCAAGGCGGGACATTGTCTGAGAGAGTGAACCTATAACTTGCCTTTATCCTCTCCAGGGCAGCGGCTTCGAGCCTCATCGGCGCTTCAGCTTCAAATTCCACCTCGGCAGGCGCAAGGCCGACGAGGAATGATACGGCATCGAAAAGACGGCCGCAGCTTGATGAAGGAGGACAGTTCATTCCTACCTTCATCATCTTCAAGATGAAGTCGCGCTTCTCTTTTTCAATGTTCCCGAGCGGCTTGATTTTGGGCAGCTTCTCGCCGAAGGCGTCCTTGAGGTAAGCCAGGGCCATACGCCAGGGCTCCCTGGCGGCCAAATCACCGCCGGGCAGGGGAACTTGCTCAAGATGCGCTACCCTCGTGAACGACGAATAATCGGCCAGGAGAAATTCGCCGCCCCAGGCCGAGCCGTCCTCGCCGTATCCATAGCCGTCCAGCGAGACTCCCAAAACCTTCTCGCCCGACGGAATTCGGTGCTCGAGGAGGACGGCCAGGACGTGGGCAAAATGGTGCTGCACCTGAATATGAGGCAGGCCTGATTTCTGGGCGTAGCGGGAGGTGTGAAAATTGGGATGAAGGTCGGAGACGATGACTTGAGGCCGGACGTCGAAAAGCCGCTTGAGATGAGCGATGGTCTCTTCAAAATATTTATAGTTCTGGTATTCATCGAGATCGCCTAAGAATTGGCTGGTGATGACATACCCATTCTTATAGACGGAAATGGTGTCCTTGAGCTCCCCGCCCAGGGCCAGGATATGCTGCGGCATCTCGAGCTCTCGGGGAACGCGCTGGGGATAAGGCACGTAGCCCCGGGCGCGTCTCAAAAAAAGAGGTCTCCCGGCCGCGACTTTAAGCACCGAGTCATCCGCCCTGGTCTCGATCGGCCGGTTATGAGTGAGGATATAATCGCAGAGTTTGGCAATGCCCTCTTTCTCGTCCTTGGCGATGGGAGCGTCTTTTTTGTTGGAGCTTGTGGCGACGATAAGCCCGAGGGGCTCGAGAAGGAGATGATGAAGAGGAGTGTAGGGAAGCATAAACCCGATTTCGTCAAGATGGGGAGCGATGCCCGGAATGTCCATTTTTTTCCGGACGAGGACGATAGGCCGGCTGGCCGACAGAAGCTCCCGTCGCTCGGCCTGGCTGAGGCGGGCATATTTCTCGATGATTTTTATATCCCTGGCCATCAAAGCCAAAGGCTTCGTGTTTCTTTCTTTAATGCGCCTCAGCCTCTCGACCGCTTTCTCATTGTGCGGGTCGCAGACGAGATGGAATCCTCCCAGCCCTTTCACGGCCAAAATTTTCCCTCTCCTGATGAGCGAGACGGCCTCCTCGATCCCTCCGCTTATCGTCTTCCCCGTGCCGGCGTCCTTAAGTGTCAGACTGGGGCCGCAGGCAGGGCAGGCGATGGGCTGGGCGTGGTATCTTCGGTCGTAAGGATTCTCGTATTCCCGCCGGCAATCCTCGCACATCGTAAACCCGGACATCGTCGTCTTGGCTCTATCATAGGGAAGGGACTTGACGATGGTGTAACGCGGGCCGCAATCCGTGCAGTTTGTAAAAGGATAATGGAACCTCCGTTCCCGGGCGTCCATGATCTCCCGGCGGCAATTCGGACAGGTGGAGATATCGGGAGAGATGAAGACAAAGCTCTCGCCCTCTTTTGATCTCTTGATCCTGAAATCCTTGAAACCGCGGAAGGAGGCAGGTCTCGCTTCGACCTCCTCGATCATAGCGAGGGGCGGTTTTTCTTCTTGGAGGGCTTTTAAGAAGATCGAGAAATCTGTTTTTTTCTCAGGTTCGATGTGGATTTCGACACCGTACCCGATATTCTTGACCCATCCTTTGCAGCGGAATCTTTCAGCCAGACGGAAGATGAACGGCCTGAACCCGACACCCTGGACGACTCCGAAAACCGTGATTCGGAGCGCGTGGGTATTACTCCTTGGCTTTTTCGCTGTCACCCGATTGGCCTTTCATGTTTCGCCGGCTATAGATGCATCCGCAGTAGTCCTGGCGATAAATGTCCCAGGTTTTGCTCAATTCGACGCTTTTTTTAAACCCGTCCTTCTTCTTGAAATTCGCTTCCAGGAATTTCACTCCATGCCTGCGGCTGAACATCCGGCCGATGCGGTTGAGGGCATCAGCCTTTTTCCAGGGGCTTAGGCTCATGATGGTGGTGAAGAAATCAAACCCATGGGCCGAGGCAGCGCGGGCCGTCCGCTCGAGACGTATGGCATAGCAGACGTCGCAGCGCCTCCCTTTCTCCGGTTCGTCCTTGAATTTTTGCGCCAGCGCCATCCAGCGCGAATCATCATAAGCTTCCTCGATAAGCGGGACTCCGAGAATATCTGCCACTTTTTTCGCCTCTGTTAGGCGCAGAGCGTACTCTTCAGCGGGATGGATGTTGGGGTTGTAAAAGAACCCGGTGATTTCATAATTTTCTTTGAGGATCCCGATGACATAGGCGGCGTCAGGAGCGCAGCAGATGTGGGCCAGCATCTTCGGCTTGGACATGCTTCTATTTTAAAGGCGAAGGCTGAATCGGTAAAGAGGATGTTTTAGCCGCCGCTCAGGGTTTCGATGCGGTGTTGGAGGGTGGCGATCCGTTGGTTGATATCATCAATCTGGGCGTAAAGGATCGTCAGCCCTTGGTTTTCCACCCGCCTTTCCACCGTGACCTTGCCTAAGGAGATGTGAAGCTCCCCCTCCTGGGCTTCGATTTCCTTTATCCTCTCTTGGACTTTCTCCTTCTTTCTCGCCCAGTGGCGGATTTCCTTCTCGATCTCACGGCGCTCGCTTCTCCCTTCCGCCTCGATCTCTTTGATCTTGTCTTCGAATTCGTCGATTCTTTTTTGGATCTCCTCTTTCTCTCTTTTGACCTCGTCCACCTGTCTCTCTATTTCCCTGTCCTGAGGCACTTTTTTGAGCGCCTTTTCTTCTTCCTTTTTCCTCTTCATCAGATCATCGAAGGGAAGTTTCTGTGCTTTTTGGCCATTGATTTTCTCTGCGTGCGCTCGGACAGAATCCTCCAGCTTCTTGTGCAGCCTTTCGACTTCGGAAAACACCTTTTTCCACTCAGTCTGGCCGGCATTTTTTTTATCGAAGAGCGCCTCGAGCTCAGCGCGAATGTGTTCGCTTCCTTCGATGATAATATCCTCATCCCAAGCCTTTTCTCCCAATTTTTTCAAAAGACCGTCTCTTTTTTGTCTCTCTTTTTTGAGCTTTATTTTTAGCTGGATGAGGAGAGACCTTCTCTTAGCCCCGGCTAAAAAAGAGCTCAAACGCATCCGGAGCTGTTTGTCCCGCAGGAAAATGAAGAAGAGGAGAAGCAGGATGATGCAGAGAAGGAACCAGAAGATCCAGTAGGGCAGGCCTTCCCGCTGGATGGGAGGAGTAGCCTGGAAGGCAACTAACTCCAAAAAATCCCTCCTTGGATGGGCTGTTCTTGGCTAACCTTGTTTAGCCTGAAATGCGGAATTTGTCAACGTTTT
>CAZKEW010000205.1:0-4030 GCA_964551885.1 uncultured Eubacteriales bacterium | reverse complement strand
CGCAGCCTCGCCCGTTGTCGATGTGGAAGCTTCCAAAGTAAGCGTCAACTACAGCCCGCTGAAGTCGGCCAGACGGATTCCACCTACATCAACATCGTTTCCAAGAGCGGCGGCAACAAATTTTCGGGTGGAGCGACCGTTTATTACATCGCGGAGGATTTCTCGAGCGACCTGATCTCCCAAGAATATATCAAAACTCTCGAAGTCGACCCACCCGAGAAATTCACCGGCTCCAAGGATTTCTCGGTGAACATCGGCGGGCCGATCATGCAGGATAGAGTCTGGTTCTTCCTCAACGGCCGCCGTTATACCTGGGACCAAGCCATGCCCGGAAACCCGGAAATCCGGATGGCCAAATTGGGTTTCACCAACAGCCCTCATTACGACTACAGACACGAAGAGTGGATGGGCTTTGCCAAGCTGACCGTCCAAGCCACCAAGGACATCAAATACATGGGCATGTTCCATTACAACCATATCTATGAGCCAGTTTACCAGAACAGCGGCGGCGGAGACACAGCCTTCGAGCAAACAGATATATGGGATCATGAGAATACTTACACCACCACTCACCAAGTGAATTATATTCTTGACCAGAATACCTTTTTTGATTTCCGCGGTACTTACATCTACCGCCACTTCCCGATCATCTCCCAGACCCAAAATCAGCCCACCTTCTATGACTATAAGCAGGATATCTGGTGGGGAGCTTCGCCTTACAACGACGAATATGTCCGCAAAAAGATGCTGGCTTCCGCATCCGTGACGCGATTCCAAGACGATATTCTCAGCGCTAGCCATGAGCTCAAAGCCGGGGTCGAATTCGAGCAGTCGGAATACCACCGCGATTGGTACAGGGGGAATCCTTACTATATATATTATGACGATTATGCGGCCGGAAACCCGTATTATTATTCTACGTCCGAAAGGCAGGGCCTGCTGGGCATCCGCTACTGTCCGCCTGAAGCAGGGTTTTGGGATGTCCAGGACCATATCCGGCGTTTTTCCGGCTATCTTCAGGACAGCGCAACAGCCGGGAAGCTGGTCATTAACATCGGGCTGCGCCTCGATTATTCCTTCCAATATGAACCCGTGCAGTTAAGGCCGGAGCTTCGCTATGCCTACGGACCTCCTCTGCTCAATCCGGAAATCACTGACCCCAACGCCCTGCTCGAAGCACTCGTTGGCCAATGGCACTCCGAGATAGGGCCCATTTCACCCTTTGATCCTTTGACCACTCCTTACAAAAAAGTCGTCGAGTTCTTTACTCTATCGCCCAGAATCGGGGTTGTCTATGATGTCCTCGGAAATGGGAAGACTGCCCTAAAGCTTTCTTACAGCCGGTATTACGAGCCTGTCTGGGCGTCCAAGTATAACGCCGGCCAAATCTTCGGCGCCGGGTCGATCAACTATTACTGGAACGACCTGAACAAGAACAATTTGCTGGACGTCCCCCCCGATGACAGCTATGTCCTGCAGTCCTATCCCGAACAGGATCCAAATTACACTTATTATGTCGAAGACCTCAAACCGCCTTACATGGATGAGATTCTGGCGGGACTCGAGCAGGAACTTATCAAGGACTTCAAGCTCGGATTCGGGTTTGTCTGGAAGCAGAATAAGAACATCGTCGAAGACACGGATGTCAACAATGGCTACGACACGAAAGCGGAAGACGACAAAGGCCCGATCTGGATTCCTTTCAGGTTCACCGATCCCGGCTGGGACGGGCAATGGGAAACATCCGATGACCGGGCGCTAACAGTCTATGGCCTCCGCGCAGACCGTCCGGTCCCGACTTGGAAAGGGATGAATCCTCAAGACGCGAAGCGGAAATACTGGGCTGCCTTCATGACATTTGATAAGCGGATGTCCAACAGATGGCAGCTCAAAGGTTCGGTCCTCTACAGCTCTTTTAAAGGCAATGCCGAAGCGACCTACTCGCCGACAGAAGGCGAAAGCACGATGTTCGACAACCCTAATACGCTCATCAACGCCTATGGCTCACTCTGGTTCGACCGGCCTCTCCAGATCAAAATCATGGGCACATATATCTTTCCCTATGACATCATCATCAGTGCCTACTTCCAGCACTTCTCCGGTACTCCCTGGGGAAGGACGATCAGCCGCGTCTATTTTCCCAAAGATTTCCCGGCCGTCCAGCAGACCTATGTCGGCGTTAATGCTGAACCGGCCGGAACCCGGAGAAGAGTCCCCTACACGAACATTGACTTGAGAGTCGAAAAAAGCTTCGCCCTCGGAGGGAACAGGAGGCTTAATATCTATGTGGACATCTTCAATCTCGGCGGCCGCAGCGGGGTATACGTCAACGAAGACCCGGCTCCGCGCCTCAGATTCGACCAAACGCCGCCGGCCTATCAGCCTTCTTCGACTTACTCCATGATCACCAGCGTTTACGGCGTTCGCTCTTTCCGTCTCGGAGCCAAGTTGAGCTTTTAAAAGACGATCTCCATAGCTTTTCGGAGCTCTTCATCACCGGTCAGGTTCTCCGTCTTGAGAATCCCCTCTTCTTCTTTAAACCAGCTGCAGGAATAAGGGATGGCGATGCCGACAACGCCCTCGATTCTCCCCGGCTCGCCAGTCTTTCTCTTGAACTGCCAGCTGAAATCAAAAATGAGGGCCGGCAAAAGAAGCGATTTATTCTTCGTCTTTGACCGCATTTTACCCTCCGCTATCCTTAAAGGCTAAACTCCGCCACCTTGCGGAGCTCTTCTTTTCCGGTTTTATTCTTGAGCACGACCTGGATTTTGTTCTTACCCTGCCGAAACGCCTCGACATCCTGGTCGACGGCAAAAGGGATTTCGATCTTGTATTTGCTATTCTGATTCCCTTTAAGCTGCTCCGCCGTCATGGCCACGTTATAGCTGTTTTTATACTGCCAGCGGACGGCATTCTGGCTATCCCTAATTTCCAACTCGACGTCAAACGTTGTGGTGAGCTTTCCCCCTTCGGAGGAGAACCAGATCGAGCGGACGGGAATTTCAATCTCCACCAGACCCTCGACCCGCGACTCTACCTGGGGATTCTTTCTGAGATTGAGGTCAAACTCGATTTGCGGCTTTTTCTCGGAAAAGATCGTATTCCGGGCGGCTGCCTGAGCCATATTGAGGTCATGGAGATGCTCTAAATTCAAGGTCGCCAGGATATAGTTGCCATTGCAGTTCATGTCAACAAAGATAACGGGAAAATTGCCGTAATACCAGACCTCCTGGCAGCGGCCATAAGCATCTCCTGTCATAGGGGTTGTCAGGCGCTGGCTGGGAGGACCAAAAAGGATGTGGATTCTCCCTCTATCTGTGAGCCAGCCGGGCCGGCCTTCACCGATAAAAAGCTGGTTGGCTTTCTCCAGGCGCTTGAAATACTCGATTTTGAACTCATTCACCTCGGTATCAGGATCGGGATCGCGGCGCTTCCAGAATTCTGCGATAAATTGCGGCTTCTCGGAATCTGGGAGCGAGAGAAAATCTTTCCTTTCTTGACCCGTTATGATGTAGCGGATCTGGGACAAGAATTCCGCATATTGAGGCGCGAGCTGCTGCTCCAGTTTGTCGACGCGGCAGGCTGCGGCGAAGAGCAAAAAGAAAACCCATCCAAGCCTAAAGTTCGAATTATTTTTCATTTTTTCCTCTCCAGGCCTCGATGGCTTTATCCAGCCATTTTTTGTAGCGGGAAGGAAGCTTGATCTCCATGGCCAGGATCAGGGAGACTGCCAAAAAAAAGCCGATACCCGCGAGAAAAAAAAGAGTCTTCGTCTTCCCTCTCGAATTCTTCATTTCTGAGCGTCCCTGCGGTCTGACTAGGCCCATTTCATAAAATAAACTTATCCGGCCGCAAAAGCAAGAAGCCCTCTGGTTGGAGATAGCATCTCTATTTCCTAGATTGTTTTTTTAGCTTGGTCAAGGGATTCGTTCCCTTCCGAGATTTTTGACGCCATGAAAATTTTGCCTTTCTCGGCGGCCAGTGTTGAGGGGACGGTTCTCCCGGAGAACCGTCCCCATTCTCCAGGCTA
>CAZKEW010000204.1:0-4038 GCA_964551885.1 uncultured Eubacteriales bacterium | reverse complement strand
CTGATGTGGCCAAATTTTACAGCGAACAGGACGTCTGGGAGACAGATGTGGCCCGATATGGGATCGACATCTGGATGACGACTATGGCCATCACTCAAGGATTCAGGATTTGCCAGTCCAACCTCGGCGTAAAAATTCATGACGCTAAGGACCCCGGACAGCATCTCGGCCCGATGTTTCGCCAGGTGATGTGGATTCTCTTCTCACTGATGGAGACGTTCGAGGCCCATTGGAAGAAGATCAAGGGAAGTGAAGCTGTGGAAACCTTCGGCCATACAAACAGCCTCGAGCCTGAGCCCGTTTTGGTCGACCTCGAAGACCTGATCCAAAAGTTTAAAGTCGGCTACGATCATTTCGCTTCTCTATGGAAAAACATATTCTGCAAAGATTGTTTTGACCAGATTGAAAAAGTATCCAAACTCTCCAGCGGAGACTTTTCCCTGCCCAAAGAAATCTGGATTCAGATTCTCTACGAGCTGGCGGCCACATTCCACGCCTGGAGCAAGAACCGTTATAAACTCATCGAGCTTGTCACTCCTCTTTATTATGCCCGTGTCGCTTCTTTCGTCCGTCAGACTTGGGACATGACCTCGGCTGAAGCTGAGACCGTAGTGGAGGAGCAGGCCAAACTTTTCGAGGACCACAAGGACTACCTTCTCCAGGTCTGGGGTGCCAAACTATCCCAGGAATTGCCTCCAGAAAGGCAAGGATGAATTTTTATGTATTTGTCCATTCTATGGCATCATCACCAGCCCATTTACCGGAGTCCTGATACTAACGAGTACATCCTTCCCTGGGTCAATTATCACATCACCAAAAACTACTACCAGATGGCTTTGTTGGCAGAGGAGATGGAATTTCCTTGCACTTTTAATCTCGTTCCCTGCCTTCTCGAACAGATGGAGGATTATGCCCAGGGCAAAGCCAAAGATGTCTTCCAGGAAGCTTTCGAGCGAGACCCGGAAAAATTGACTTTAGCTCAAGTCATTCGTTTGGCTGAGTTTTTGCCCAGAGGTGCGAAAGAAAACGATAAAGCCGAGCTCCAGCTGCGCGCTTTTCAATCCTTTTTTTCCCCCCTTTTGGAACCAAAAAATGAAAAGGACGCTCTCCTTGAGCTGCAAAAGAAGACCCATAAACAGGTTATTCCTTATTACAGGGAGCTCTGGGAAAAAGGGTTGGTTGAGCTGACGACATCCGCCTACTATCATCCTCTTCTTCCTCTGGTGTTCGATATCCGGGTTGGGGCAGAGGTCATGATGCCTCGTCTTCCCTTTGCCCATCCTGAGGACGGAGAGGCCCAGATAAAAAAGGGAAGAGATTATTTCAAACTCATCTTCGGGGATTATCCTCAAGGCTTCTGGCCTTCTGAGGGAGGCATAAGCCAGGAGGTGGCCCGCTCTGTCTCCCAAAAAGGCTTTGCTTTCGCTGTGACAGATGAAAACATCCTTTGGAAAAGCCTGAAGCAACCCCCCAATCCAGAGCTCTTATGCAGGCCTTATCTTTGCCAAGATCTGACTCTTTTCTTCCGCGACCGGGAACTCTCCGACCTTCTCAGCTTCGAATATCATAAATGGGACGAGAAGGAAGCCGTGGCGCATTTCCTGGCCAAGTTCGCGGAGAGGCAAAAACGATCTCCCGGAGACGAGGCGATCTGTGTCCTCGCCTTAGACGGCGAAAATCCTTGGGCGGGATACAAATTAAATGGCGTTCCTTTTCTTAGGGAATTCTACAGCCGGGTCAAAAAAAAAGGGGATAATCCCAATTTTCTTCAAAGACTATCTTGCTCTCTGCCAACCTAAGGCAGAAATCACTTTAGTTCCCGGCACCTGGATGGGCAATTTCTCCAAGTGGGTCGGATCACCGGCCAAGAATGCCGGCTGGGATAAACTGTCCCAGGCCAGAGACCTCTGCGGTCCAAAAGAAGAGATTTTCATTGCCGAGGGGTCTGACTGGTTCTGGTGGTTCGGCGAAGAAAATGTGGCTGAATTCGAAGCTCTCTTCAAGGGCTATCTGCGAAAAGCCTGCGAGAGGGAGGGGAAATAATTCATCGATGAGTGAGCTCATTTTTCTTTTCGCCGTCCATAATCATCAGCCTGTGGGAAACTTTGCTTCTATCTTCAAGAAGGCCTTCCAGGATTGCTATCTGCCCTTCCTTGAGGAAATGGTCAAGCATCCTTCGGTCAAATTCACCCTGCATTTTTCCGGTCCCCTCTGGGAGTATATGCAGGCCAAAGAAAAAGGATGTTGGGAGATAGTCAAGGAAATGTCCAGCCGCCGCCAGGTTGAGCTTCTCAGCGGAGGCTTCTATGAGCCTATTCTTCCCATCATCCCCGAGGAAGACAGACTCGGGCAGATCAGGATGATGAACCAGTTTTTGGACGAAAATTTCAAGATTAAGCCTCGCGGTCTATGGCTGACCGAAAGAGTCTGGGAGCCTCAGCTTCCAAAAACACTGGCTCTAACGGGCATCGAATATACTCTCCTCGACGAAGAACACTTTCACTATGCCGGAGTGAGAAATATCTATGCCCCTTACATCACTGAGGAGCAAGGATCCCCTCTCGTACTTTTTCCGGTTAATAAAAAATTGCGTTACCTGATTCCCTTCCGCAAGGTCGAAGAGATTCATTCGTATTTCAAACAAATCGAAGCTGAGAAAGGTGTCGCCATCCTCGGCGATGACGGCGAAAAATTCGGCCTCTGGCCGGGAACACACCGCTGGGTCTATGAAGAAGGCTGGCTTCAGAACTTTCTGTCTTTTTTAGAAAGAGAAGGCGTCAAGACACTGACGTATTCGGAGTATCTGGACAGACACCCTGAGTTCGGCAGGGTTTATCTTCCGCCCGCTTCCTATGAGGAGATGATGGAGTGGATCCTTGAACCCAAAGATTATGAACACTTTAGGAAGCTCAAGATCGGAAGCCCGGCTGAGGCCAGGAGGTTTCTCCGGGGAGGCTTTTTCCGGGAATTTTTCTTGAAATATCCTGAGTCAAATCACCTCCACAAGAGGATGCTTCTCGTGTCCAGAGAGGTCAATAATGATAACGACCCGACAGCTTCCAAAGAGCTTTACCAGGGACAGTGCAACGATCCTTACTGGCACGGCATTTTTGGGGGGCTTTACTTGCCTCATCTCCGGGAAGCGGCTTATCGGCATCTTCTTGAGGCCGAGAAAATTCTGCCGTTACAGCAAGGCTGGGAGAGACTGGATTACGACTTCGATGGCAGAGAAGAGCTCTTTTACCGAGGCGACACATTCAATCTGCTTCTCAAGCCGTCTTACGGCGGAAGTCTCGTGGAGTTGGATTATCGCCCTCTTTCCAGAAACCTCTTCGACGTCCTTTCCCGAAGGGAGGAGTCCTATCATCGTCAAAAAGAGCCAGACCACGGCGAAGGAAAAAGCATCCACGAGCTGACCAAGGACCTTCCTCCCGAGGCGACCTTGCTCCTGAGATACGACTGGCATCCCCGCTATTCGCTTCTCGACCACTTTCTCCATCCTCAGACCACGCCGGTAGACTTTAGGCAGATCAACTACAGGGAGCAAGGAGATTTTGTCAACCAGGAGTATGAGTTTGAGCTCAAAGATAGAAAAATATTCCTGCAAAGGCAAGGTCATGTCTGGATCGATGGAGAAAGGAAGCCATTGAAGGTTACAAAAGATATCTTCTCAGAATCAGGAATGATTAACGTGGCTTACAAGATCGAGAATCAGGCCGATAAGGAGCTGACTTTGCTCTTCGGCTGTGAATGGAATTTCTACGTGCTTCCCCAGGAATGGGAAATCAGAGAAAACAGGCTCTTCCTGCTCGGAGGTCGGCTGTCTCTGGAATTCTCTCCGTCGCCGGAAATTTGGCATTTCCCCCTCGAGACGCTCTCCCAATCAGAGGAGGGTTATGATATAATCCAGCAGGGCATGTGTTTTCTGCCTCATTGGGAGTTCAGCCTTTCCGGCAAGAAGATATTTTCCCTAAGCATGAAACTAATACAAACGCATTAAGTAAAGTGTCATTGCGAGGAACGAGGTGACGAAGCAAT
>CAZKEW010000203.1:0-4048 GCA_964551885.1 uncultured Eubacteriales bacterium | reverse complement strand
GATGAACTTCGCCCCGCCGTATGCTTAGATATATGGCACGTCAAGATCCATTGCGTAACCGCCCTGGAGTAATAAATTTCTCTTGCATTATAGCTTCATTTCGGGTATATTAATGCCTAAGACATCTGGTAGGAAATAGTCAAAGCGAATTGTTTTTCCCGCCCGGACGATAATTTCGTCTGACGATTATCCCCTCATGTTTTAATCCAAATTTATACAGGTAAGGATAATGCATTTTAACGAATTGAACCTGAACCCGAAGCTCCTCCGTGGAATCGCGGACAGGGGTTTTACAGAAATGACGCTCGTCCAAGAACTAACGCTAAGAAAAACACTCCAGGGTGGAGACGTGGCCGTTCAATCCCAGACCGGGACGGGCAAAACCGCTGCGTTCCTGATCACGCTGTTTGAGCGCATGCTCCATGAGAACTCGTCCACTCCAAAAAAATCGCTGGTCATTGTGCCGACCAGAGAACTGGCTGTCCAGATTGAAGGTGAAGCGCACCTCTTGAACCGCCATTTGGGATTCACCATCGGCAGCTTTTATGGAGGTGTAGGTTACGCCACCCAGCTCGCTTTGTTAAAAAAAGGCGTGGACATCATCGTCGGCACACCGGGAAGACTTCTGGATTTTAGCGAAAGGGGTTATTTGAAACTGAAAGAGATCGGATTCCTCGTAATCGACGAGGCTGACCGACTGTTCGATATGGGATTTCTGCCGGACATCCGGAACCTGCTTCAAAGAATTCCAGACCGCAGCCTCCGGCAGAGTATGCTGTTCGGCGCAACGCTGAACCGCGTTTCCAGAAAAATTGCCGGCGACCATCTCAAACATCCCACGTTCATCGAAGTAACGCCAGAACAGCTGACTGTGGACACTGTTTCCCAAGAGCTCTATCAGGTAAAAAGCCACATCAAGCTGAATCTTCTCTTGGGCATACTCCAGAAAAATGTCCCGCGCAACGCCTTGATTTTCACGAACATGCGGCACGCCGCTTTCCGCCTGGCCCAAAAGCTCCAGGTCAACGGATACCGCTGCCAACATCTGACAGGAGACCTCCCCCAGAGTGCAAGGCTCCAAATCATCAACGATTTTACAGCCGGGAAGTTCCCTTTTCTGGTGGCCACGGATGTCGCGGCACGAGGCCTTCATATCGACGGCCTGGAAATGGTCATCAACTATGACCTTCCCCAGGATCGCGAAAATTATGTGCACAGGATTGGGAGAACGGCAAGGGCCGGGAATTCAGGTAAGGCCATATCCTTGGCCAGCGAAGGCACAGCCGACCATCTCGAAGCCATCGAGGCATTCATCGGAATGAAGATTCCTGTTCTGCCGGTAAGCAATGATCTTTTTGCTACAGACGCGAGCCTTGAATATGAGTCCGGAAAAAGAACCCGGAGGACAACCTGGAGAAAAAAGCCTCGCTTTGAGCTATCGACAGGAAATTATAGCGAGTGATATGTTCCGTTTCGGCTTTCCGGATGCCATGGTCGCCTGCGCCGTCCCGTGCCCCAAGAACCCGCTCTACCTTCTCGCCTAGGCAACCCAGGAATGGTCGGTGGACGCGCTTGGAATCAAGCGGCCCATACCTGAACTTCCCGGCATGGCCTTATGTGATAACCAGGAAGCCGCCAGGAATCCGGCTGATTGAGTTTTATTCCGGTTTCAGGTTGGCGCGGCTTTTGACTTCTTCCACCATCTTCTGCCAGTATTTCGCGAGGAATGGGGGATCCTTCAGGCTATCCAGGACGTAGGAGCGGTCAGCGCGCAAAAGATCCAACACGGCCGTAATCATCTCTTCGGCGTAGAATCCCGCTTCAGCCAGCGGAAGGCCGTTAGGTTCGCGGATGAAGGACGACCCGCTGGAAGTCTGCTTCCCGTCCGGGGATTCGCCGATGGTGTTCGCTACGCAATGGAATATCTTGGAGTTCGGCCCGACGGGCTGTTGGGCGCGGCCGGAAACCCGCTTCCAAGCGACTGCCTCGATCTCGTCCGAACTGCAAGAAGGGTGGAACAGGATTTGAGCGCCGGCCATCGCCGGAATGCGGTACAGTTCGGGGTGCCGCCCATCCCGGCAGATGACCAACGTGCACAGGATCCCATCTATCTCGAACAGCGACAGCTTGTTGCCACCACGGCAGTACTTCTTCTCATCCCTCCCGGCCATGTGGACTTTGGCGTACTCGTGTACCACAGCGCCGTTCGGATCAATGACATGAGCCAGGTTCAAGATCCGGTCGGCCGTTTTTTGGATAGTGCCGGCAATAACCCAAATCTTGTGCTCGGCGGCGGCTCGGCACGTTTGGGCCAGCATTTCTTGAACCTTCTTCTGATTCAGCCTCACAACATACGGGAAGTAATAACTCGTCAGATTTGCTTCTGGGAACAGCACGACGCGGCTGCCGTATTCTGCCGCTGTCTTGATAAACTGAAGAGTCCTGGACAGGTTGAACTCCAGGGATTTGGCCCAATGCATCTGGACACAGGACACTTGCAAGGTTTTCGTGCTCATCCCACACCTTATATAATGCGTGGCAAAGCCCTGTCAACAGCCTATCGCTGCTGATAATCCACTTTTTATAGAGATCGGGAAAGCTGCTGTAGTGTAGGCTCACCCAAGCACTTGACACTTGTTTATGGCCAGTTATATAACCCGATAGAGTAAAACTTCTAAAAATCAGAACGGAGAGGGAGAAAAAAATGAAATCTAATAGGATTATTCGATTGATTCAGAGCCTTTCTATGTTCCTTCTTGTTGCAGTTTTGGCGGATTCTGGGTCGGCCCTAAATCAAAAGGCTGAAAGCATGGATGACCTGCGCGCCGGGAAAAATCTTTTAGCCACACCGGTTCATACGGAAGCCGAAGACCAGCGGACTCTGGCCATATTTCAAGGACTACGGGTAGCGGATGTCGTTGACGGGATGGATGCGGCTGGGCTGCAGAATATCGGCGTCATGGACCCGGAGATTCATCCTCTCTGGCGGGATACGGAACGTTTCACGCACCGGTTTGTGGGTGTTGCCATTACGGCCAGATATGTTCCCACCCAGAATCCACCGGCCGGGAAGATGACTCCTGAGGCTTATGACGTATGGGCGGGAAACTGGTATGAGCAGCGCTCCGGAGAGCCTTTTATCCCGCTGATCCGCAAGGGCACAGCTCTTGTTATCGAGGACGCTCCGAATGCGGATGTCGGAACGATCGGCTCCTACAATATCCTGGACTGGAAAAGCCGAGGGTGCGTGGGCGTTGTCACCAGCGCCACTGCCCGGGATACTGATGAAATCATTATCGAGCGCGTTCCCCTTTATTTTAAAAAAGCCGGACGAGGAATCCGTCCCGGCCGGAACGAGATTGAATCTGTTAACCGGCCTGTGGTCTGTGGAGGTGTGCTGATTATTCCAGGCGATATCATCGTGGCTGACGGCGACGGCGTGGTGGTCGTGCCTCGTTTACAAGCCGAGGCGGTGGCCAAGTATGCCAGAAAAATCATGGAGGGGGACAAAGCGGGACGGAGAGACCTCTATAAAAAGCTCGGGCTCAAAGAAGACGATTCGGTAAAAAAATAACTTTTTGTAATAAATTGAGCGGCGGCCTCGTGTCATGACGAGATTGAACGAAGCTGGTTTTAAAGAGATTTTCTTGTATAATGGAAAGGAAGGAGAAGAGTCATGGCTGAGCAAGAAAAAAAAGAAAAAACCCGGACTGAAGAGTTTAAGCTGAGCGGCAGTGATATCATCAACAAAATCAAAGAATTGATCCACGAGGGGAATGTTCGGAAGATCATCCTCAAAGACGAAGAAGGCAGAACGTTCATGGAGATCCCCCTGACCATTGGCCTCGTAGGAGCTCTCATTGTGCCGGTTTGGGCGGCCATCGGCGCTATCGCCGCCCTCGTTTCCAGGTTGACCATCGTGGTGGAAAAAGTCGAGGAATCGAAATAAGCGTCTCTCAAAAAAAACGTGCTGCGCCCGTAGCTCAGTGGATAGAGCGGTGGACTTCGAATCCAAAGGTCGGGGGTTCAAATCCCTCCGGGCGCGCCA
>CAZKEW010000202.1:0-4055 GCA_964551885.1 uncultured Eubacteriales bacterium | reverse complement strand
ATCATATTGAAGCGGAAGGAGAAAAAATGTAATCGCCGCTGGGTGTGATTCGAGGGGTGATTTTTGGGGTCCCTAAGTCACCTCGAAAGAGGAGAAATTAACGGCCGTCTGGATATCGGGAAGATGCAGGATTTTCTTAAGTTATAGTTGTTATCATTTGCGGCTGAACTCTGCCGCTCACCCGTTCGTTTTCTTGATGGCTTCTTTGATGCGCTCAGGCGTCATCGGCAGCCGGAAGAGCCTCACGCTGATAGCGTCAAAAACAGCGTTAGCGACGACTGCGCCCATGTTGACGATAGGAGGCTCTCCACCGCCCTGGGCCGGCATTTCCGGGTTATTTATGAGGATGGTCTCAATCTTAGGCAGCCAGGAAAAGCGGGGGATTTCGTAAGTATCGAAATTGAGGTCGCGGATTTCGCCGCCCTTGAAATGGACCTCTTCTGATAGACAATAACCTAAACCCATGGTGATGCAGCCTTCCATTTGGGATCTGGCACCGTCGGGGTTGATGACTTGGCCCATGTCCTGGGCGCAGACGACACGCTTCACCCGGACAGCTCCGCTCGTCTTATCGGCCTCAACCTCAGCCATCGTAACGACATAAGTTCCGAGATAATTAACACAGGAGACGCCATAACCGCGGCCGCTGGGCGCTTTGGCCGGAGACCAGCCGAATTTTTCTGCGGCAGCCTCAAGCACCCCTTTCATCCTTTCATCCTTGAGATTGGTCATGCGAAATTCCACCGGGTCCATTCCTGCTTTAGCTGCCATAACGTCCAGGTGCGATTCGCGGGCGAACGTGTTGGTGTTGCTTCCCGGCGCTCTCCAGGCTCCGACTTCAAACGGATGAGCTCCCGCTGCGCCGCGTGTCCATCCCCCGCGCGAAAGGATGCGATAATGGGGAATATCGTAGAAAGGCTGGGAAGTCCGCTCACCGCCGAAAAAGACCACATAGTCCCAAAGTACAATCTGGTTTGATGCATCCAGGCCGGAGATGATCTTAACGACAGCGGCCGGCTGAAACGTGTCATAGAAAAATTCTTCCTGGCGGCTCCAGGCCACCTGGACAGGCTTGCCGGCGAGCTTGGCCAAACGGGCAGCCTCGACGACCTGCCTGTTCCGGTTTTTCCCCCCGAATCCCCCTCCGACAAAAGGAGTGATAACACGGACATTTTCAACCGGAATGCCGAGGGCTTGAGCGACTTCCTCCTGGGCTCCGAAAGGCCGCTGGGTGGATGCCCAAACGGTTGCCTTGTCCCCTTCGATTTTGACCACCGCCGTATGGGGTTCGAGCGGCGCGTGCGCCACATAGGGAGTCAGGTAGGTTTCTTCATAGAGGACAGAAGAGAGTTTCTTTCCTTCCTCCAAATCTCCTTTCTGTTCAACAACGTCACCCTGGGGTGCCACTTTCACCAAATGCCCATAGATAGTCTGGTCATCCACATCTGGTTGAGGTAGGTCGAATTCTGCTTTTATCTTAGAGAGAACCGCATCGGCCTGATCGAAGGAGCTGTGCAGGATAGCAATCATATCGCCGTCCCGGATGATTTGAGCGTCCGTCATCTTTTCAGCTGCGGAAAGGTCAACGCTTTTCAGCTTTGTCCCATGAACTGGCGGTCTCAAGATTCTGGCATACACCATCCCTGGAACCTTTATGTCCCCGGCATACTCTGCTTTTCCGGTCACCTTGAGCAGGGCGTCCTTACGGCCCGCCGCTTTGCCTGAAATCGTATATTCCGAACTCGGTTTTACCGGCGGCTTCGGCTCCAAATGCTTTTCAATGATTTTTCCTTTGGCCAGCGCTCCGTAGGAGACTTTATTTTGAGGATTTCCCTTTTCGAAGACGAAGCCATCCTTTGTTGCAAGGCGTTCCGCAGGGACCTTCATGTATTCTGAAGCAAGCTCGATGAGAACAGCCCGGGCTTCGGCCGCCGCCTGCCGGAAAGGAGGGCCAAAATATTTGATGGTTCTCGAGCCGAAAGTTCCCATATCCCACGGGCAGAGAGCTGTATCTCCCATGACCATATCCACCGAATCCAGGGAGACATCGAGCTCTTCCGCCAGAATTTGGGCGAGAGATGTCTGAGCTCCCTGACCGAGCTCGGCTTTGCCTGCAAAGCCGCTTACCTTTCCGTCCTCCGCAATTCTGAGGTAAGCGTTAAAGTCGGCGGGATAGCCTTGGTCAAAGCCTCTACGTTGGGCTTCCTGGAGCATGGTCCAGGGATCTCCAGCGGTGAAGAAGATGAAGATGCCGCCGCCCAGGAGCTTTATAAACTCACGGCGGTTGAGTGAAAGAGGGGCTAATGCTTCATTCATATTGAGGTCTTTGTCTTCTCTCTCGCTCATCTCCTTCCTCCTTTGCTCATCTCTTGGGCTGCTGTCTGGATGGCCTGGATGATTCGGGTATAGCTGCTGCAGCGGCAAAAATGATCTTCCATGCCCTGGATAATCTCTTCTCTTGTCGGCTTTGGCTTTTTCCGCAGAAGGCTGTAAGCCTCGAGAATCATTCCGGACGTGCAGAACCCGCATTGCATGGCGTTGTGCTTGATGAAGGCTTCCTGGAGAGGATGGAGTTTTCCGTTGGCGGCCAAGCCTTCGATTGTCGTGATCACTTTTCCACGGACGTTTTTGACCGGAAACTGGCAGGATCGGACAGCTTCGTTGTTGACCAGCACCGTGCAGGCGCCGCAGAATCCCTCGCCGCAGCCGTATTTTGTCCCGGTGAGGCCCAGCTCTGTGCGCAGGATCCAAAGAAGCATCCTGTCCGTATCCACGGACAAACTCATGGGCTTTCCATTGACTTTAAACCGGATGTTTTCTTTCATCTTTTTGTTCCCTATCTTCTATTTTTTGGGATTATTCTATCACAGATGAAATTGGGGAAGCGATACTTGTTTTCGCTAAAAATGGATGGTGGGGGGCACTGGGTTTGAACCAGCGACCTCCGGTTTGTAAGACTGATGCTCTAGCGCTGAGCTGACCGCCCTTTTTATGCTTGCAGCAATCTTTCTTAAAGAGAAAGCTACGGGCATGAAGACTAGGGACGTAATTCTTGCATTTATCGGTGCTGCTTTGGCTCTTTTAATGATATCGTAAGCTATTGGTTCTGAGCGAGTTTGACATCGACCCAGAAGGAATATTTCTTGGGGACTCCCGTGGAAGGCCTCCTTGAAGCTCTGGAATCATCTCTGTCGGTGACAATCACGTTACCGGCTGAGCTTTCGCTGGCCACCCCCTGGTCTGACTCAGCTCTCGCCCTGGCATTCATCGCCTTCCTCATTTCATCCGTCATCCCTCCCCACTCAAAACCGATGTTGACATTCTGGCCAGGTTCAGCACCGATTCCCCAGGGAAACGTTTCAGGCCTGGCGAGGGGGACTCTGAATTCATAGATGACCTCATTACCCTTCTGTGTTGTCCTGAAAGCTGGCCTCAAGGTGCCAGGGATTGGGGTCGTTTCAGAAGCTTCTGGGCCCTTTTTTCCCACCATTTCGGCATCTAACATAAATATAGCAGGCTTCGATTTGATCATCTGTCTTTGCTCCTCTGTCAAAACTTCACCCTGCTTTTCGAGGCTCGCAATGAGCTCGTCAGCCGTGACCTGTTTTTTGATGAAGTGAACGCCGTGGTCCTTCTTTTTTTTACCTTCCCTATTAAAATACAAAGTAATGCCTGTAGCGTCGATAGAGCTCAGGGACTTCGGGTCTTTAAAGACAAAAAGCACATAAAGATTCTGGGCATCATTCCTGACCGCGTAATCCACTTTCACGCCTTTTTCAGAGGTCAACACATCCTCACTCCAATCGTCATTCAGGCCATCAATCCTGGGGGGTTGAGCCGTCCACTTGCTTTCAATGATTTCCTCTTTGGGAAATCCTGCGGTGGCCGAGAAGAGCACCAAGAGAACCAAAGAAATATAAGCAATAAGCCTAATAGAGTTCATGACATCCTCCTCTTATTAAAAATAAATTTTATGACAAATGGGAATATTTTTCAATTCACCCCCGGTGTTCTCGGATTCTCAAGTTGGGCAGGCAGGGAGTGCGAATTAAAGA
>CAZKEW010000201.1:0-4071 GCA_964551885.1 uncultured Eubacteriales bacterium | reverse complement strand
TCCCCATTCTCACCGAACCCTTTGAAGAGGGCGTCAAGGAAGCCATAGGAGGAAAAAAGAAAAATGAACCCTGATGTCATCGAAAAAATCATCCAAAACCTCAGTCCGAAGATCGAAAGAGAGATTGAAATCTCCAAAAAGGAATACGCGGCGAGATGGGCCCGCGTTCAAAAAGCGATGAAGGAGAAGGGCTATGACGTCGGCTACGCCTGCGGCAGCGAGCTCGACCGCTCGGATGTCGCTTGGCTGGCCGGGGTTTTTGACCCGATTATCGAAAGATATGGCATCCTCGTCCCAGTTCAAGGAAAACCCGTGGTCGTCGCCGGGTCGGAAGGCGGCCATGTCATCAAGGATTGCGTCAAAGTTTCTGGTGCGGACATCGCCTTATTGCGCGAGTATCAGATTTCCGATGAGGATTATCGGTTTGCTAAATTCGGGACCCTCGAGGAGGTCGTCTCAAGACTTGTCCCATATAGGCCGGGAAAAGCGGTGAAGTTCGCCATATTTTCGAGCGGCCAGTTTATTCCTTATGACCACGTGGCGATGCTTCAGGGGAGATTCGGCGCAGACAATGTGGTTTTTGATTTAGAGCTGCTCCGAAAAATCAAATATGAAAAGAGTCTGGCTGAACTGAAGATCACCGGTATCGCCAACAAGATCGCTGATGCGGCCTTCCTTGGAATGCTCGCCGTGCTTGAGCCTGGCGTCCGTGAACTCGATGTGGCCGCTGCGGCTGATTATATCATGAAAAGGCTGGGCGCACGACGCACCGGCTTCCCGACCATCGTCTCATCTGGAACCCGAGGGAGGACGGTTCTTGGACCGGCGACAAACAGGAGAATAAAAAAAGGAGAATTTGTCTCTCTCGGGATTAGCCCGGCTTTTAACGGCTACCATGGCATCATGCGCCGGACGGTCAAGACGGGTGCGCCATGGACAGAAGAAGAAAAGATATTCATGGATGCCCTGGAAGGCCTTTATCATACGGTGATTAAAGCAACATCTGAAGCGGCCCGCAAAGGCTATCCGACCAATTTCATCTACAGGAAGGGAAAACAATATTTAGAGAAGGCTAAGGTCAGAGATAAGTCCGCCAGACTCCTCACGCCCCGGGAGCCTTACACCTTCATTCATAATACAGGCTGCTCGGAATGCCAGGAAGGCTACGGAGCTGTCACGCCTTACTCCTCTAACCCGTTAGGAAAAAATGTGGCTTTGATGATCGATGTGGCCTTGATGGGATTCGATGAAAAACACGACCTCGTTTTCCCCGTGGAATATGCCGTCATCGAGGACTCTTTTTGGAAAAAAGGAAAAGAAATCGGCGTTTACAATAAGATCCCCCTGGCAGTTCAAGATTTTGTGAGTCAGGATCTGGTAGACATCCCTAAGGAAAAGATAAACCCCTATTATCGGCCTCTATGAGGGAGGGAAGATGAAAAGATTGAGCGCGTTCGTGATATCGCTTTTCTTTGGCGGCTTCCTCTGCGCCGCCACTGCGGATTTTCATGCGCCCAGCTTTGACGAACCCTACTACAGGATCCGCTTTCCCTTTGAAGTCAAAACGGGAAAAGTCATGGCTCAAGCCGTCCTTCTTAACGAGGAGAAGGTCGGCCTATTCCTCATTTTCAAAAATGGAAAGAATATCGCTTCAACCACTCCCCTGGAAAAAGGCATCTATGATTTTGCGCTCGACTATGCCTGGGCAGGAGGAAAAAATTATCAAATCACTCTCCTCTACCAGCCTGAAAATTCAAAGAAACCCAAAAAATTCGAAATCAAGGCGACTTCACCCCAAGCCGGAGGCATTCCCGGCGGCAACGAAGGCTTTTACCGGATTTATAAAGTCGAGGAAGAAATCGGGCTCGCGCGGAAAGACGAAATCTCGATGCTGACGCTAACGGCTCCAGCAAGCGAAATCGAAACCGCGGCTTTGGTCATCTTTGACGGCTCCCGCGAGATTCCCTACCAAATCCTGGAAAAGAAAGGATCTCAACCTCCGGAGAACGTCTCTTCAAACCATCCCGTCACACTAACCTATAAGCTGGCCTTCCCTATTGATGCAGCAGCATACGAGAAAAAAATACTCCTCATTCTCAAAGGAGAAAGCCAGACAACGGCGGCAAAGAATTTCGTGCTGACCGGCGACGGCCTCGGAAAGACAGTCAAGGGGTCAAAACTCGGCCTTGAGTTTCATCCACAGAGCGGGCAGATCAATACGATTGAATCTTATGAAGCAGGCATAAAACTTTATAATAAAGCCGGTGTCATCCACTGGAACCCCGATGTCTTCATCCCCGGCATCGCCTGGGACCATTCTTTCGACTGGAATCCTCCCCTCTTTTTCGAGGAGAAGGAGGGCGAATTTCTTTATCTCAATTTACGGAAGGGCCCGCTGCCGAGAATTGAAGGCGTTATGCTTGAAGTCAAGTACACCCTCGCGGCGAACGCCCCTTATTTTATCTCCGAAACGCGGCTGAATTTTGAAAAAGACTTGGGAGTTATTGCCGTCCGGAACGATGAGATGGTCTGCTCTAAGGAGCTTTTTGATGCCCTGATGTACAAAGACAAAAAGCAGGAAATCGTGAAAATGCCTCTCAAGGAAAAAGAAGGATTTCCCTTCGGGCTTGTCCACATCGCCCCAGAGGATTTGGACTGGGTCGGGCTCGTGAACACAAAGCAAGGATTCGGTTTCTTCAGCTTGAGATTAAACTCTGCTGTCGGCAACTTCGAAATTCCGGGAAGCTTCCTCCACAAGCCCGGCACTTATTTCTACGCCCCCTCGGACGGGAATTACGTTTACTGGGTTAGACCGCTGATCTATACCTGGGCTGATTTCACAACCAATAACCTCCTTGCCTTTGTCCCCAAGGCAAGCTTTTTTTATGAGAAGAATGCTTATATTGTTCTGCGACTTAGCGATGATTTGCCTCAAAGGCTCGATACTCTCCTCAAAAAGCTGAGGAATCCGCTCCGGGTATTCTGATGGAATTTATAAATTTTCTAGACCTCAAAAGAAGTAACCGGATCGGTCTCCTCTTTTCTGGCTGGAAAGCGGGCGAAAAGGTCGCCTTCTATTCACCACACGATGACGATGCCGTGCTCGGAGCCGGATATCTCATCTTGGCCACAATTAAGGCGGGAGGCAGCCCTCACGTTTTTATCTTCTGCCAAGGAGATGCCGGCTATTCAACCGCTGAAGAGAAGAAGGGCATCGTCAAAAGAAGAAAAGAAGAAGCCGTCCGCGCCTATGGAATTCTCGGCGTCCCCGAGAAAAACATCCATTTCTTCAACATCCCTGATTTCTCCCTGATGGCCCGCCTCGACCGCAAGCTGCCCCGGGGAGAAGGGCTCTTTGACAAAATCGTCGCTGCGCTCCGGAAGGAGAGGATTTCAAGGGTGGTTTTTTCCAGCGGCTATTTTGAGCACTGGGACCATACGGCTGTCTTTTACGCCGGGATCTATAGTTCCCCCCAGGCTCAGAATCCCATTCTTGTCGACTTGGGAAAACCGTCCCTGGTAAAAACCTACCTAACTTACTCTGTCTGGGCAGACTTTGAGCCGCTCCTCCGCGGCAGGAATGGAATCAAAGCGGAACTCGGCATTCTGGCAACGGCCAAAGAGGAAAAAAGAACGCTTGATGCCATCAGGGCTTTCTCGTCCCAGAACCGGATTATCCAAGATATCGTCGCTCACAGACAAAAAAGAAAATTAGAAGAAGGTTATTTGGAGCTTTATAAAAGCATCCCCTTGAGAGAGCCAATAGACTTTAAGCCCTATTTCCGGCTTTTAAAAAAGAGGATCATCTCCCGATTAGTTGATAAAAATTCAATAAATGATTGAGTAACTATAAGATTTCATTGGAGTAAGCGTGAAATTAGGAGTCAAAATATCAGAGCAAGAATCCAGAGAGATCCCTTTCTGTGGTTTGATTAATCCTAACCATAACAAATGGGTTAGGAGAAATTATGGCTTCTTTTTCAGGGGGAACTTCGGTTTAGAGCTAATTATCAAAAAATTAAGGGAATTCCCAGAGCCAAAAACCAAGCTTTCTGAATACACTCGGGAGCG
>CAZKEW010000200.1:0-4077 GCA_964551885.1 uncultured Eubacteriales bacterium | reverse complement strand
ACGGCGAAAAGCTTCCGCGACCTCGCCGGAAAGTTCGAGCTCGCGCCGCCTGAAAAAGGAAGTCATGTCTCCGGCATAACCTCCGGCCCGGCAAGCTCTGTGCGCATCGTCGAAGACGGCGCTGTGAGAGCCGTCATTGAGTCGGTCCTGAGCTACAGGAATTCTTTGATTTTCCAAAGATATAAGCTTCCTAAGAAGGGCGCAGAAATCGAAATCGAGATGCGCGTTCACTGGAACGAAAAAGATAAAATGCTCAAGCTGTCCATTCCCACACTTCTCAAGAATAGCCGCTATACCGGACAGGTAGCTTATGGTATAGCTGAGCTCCCCGCAAACGGCAATGAGGCGGTCGCTCAGAAATGGGTGGCGGTCGTTGCTGAGGATGTTGACGCGGCCCTCACATGCATCAATGAAGGCACATACGGGTCAGACTTTCTCGGCGGCGAGCTGCGCCTTTCGCTCCTCCGTTCGGCCGCTTATTCGGCAGACCCCGTCCCTTCAGGACCCATGGTCGCTCAAGACCGGTATGTGCCCCGCATCGACCAGGGCGAAAGATTTTTCCGGTTTTGGGTCAACGGCAGCAGCGGTGCCTCCCGGCTAGCCCTCATTGACCGGGAGGCTCTGGTGAAGAACGAAAAGCCCTTTGTCCTCGCCTATTTTCCTCCCGGCAGCGGGAAAAAAGCCGAGCCCTTCGTCATCCTCAGCGATAAGACGGCCCAGGTCGCCGCGCTCAAAAAAGCTGAAGACGGCCAGGACCTCATCATCCGCCTTTTTGAGCCGACAGGGAGGCACCGGACAACCCTCCTTTCGCTTCCCTGGGCCCCGGCCAAAAAGAAAATCAACCTCTCTCCGTTTGAAATAAAAACCTTGAGATTCAACCCGAAAACGCGGCGGTTCACCGAAGTCAACCTCCTCGAGGAGCCGGTTCGAAAATAGCCATGAATTCCAAAGAGCGAGTCCGGCGAACGCTCGAAGGGATCGTTCCCGACCGCGTGCCTTGGGGCGAGTTCGCTGTCGATTTCGACACCGTGGAAAAGGTCATCGGCCGCGAGACCTTTCTGCGGGCAAAAGCCAAATCGCAGATAGCCTTCTGGGAAGGCCGCCATGCGGAAGTGGCGGAAAGCTATCTCAAGGACCACATCGAGCTTCACCGCAGGCTCGAGCTCGATATAGTCACCTTCCCGATGGCTACCTGGGAGATTCCGCAGGAGACAGACGACCCGCCGCCGCGGAAAATCGATGACTCCACCTGGGAGGATAAATACGGGCGCATCTTCAAATATTCTCCCCAGGCCGAAGACATTACCTGCGTCAAGGACCCTGTCCAAGAAGCCCGACAATACTCTGTCGAAGATTTCAACAAAGAGCCGATCCTGCCTCAGCGCGAGGCGCGTTCCTGGAAAATTCTCGACGCTGTCATCCAAGAGTTTAAGGATGAGAAATTCATTTGCGGACCCTCGGGAGGGATCATCGGGATTGTCTTCTTGGGCGGGTTCGAGAGAGGAGCGGTGGAAATCATCCAGAATCCCGAGCTCGTGGAAGCAGCGACATCTTATCTCCTGCGGGAGCAAAACCTCGCTGACGAGGTCATGGTCCATCCGGATTCCGATGCTGTTTTGTTGGCTTATGATTTTGGCCATAAGACCGGCCCCTTCATCAGCCCGGCCATGTTTAAAAGATTCTTTTTGGAAGCTAACAAAGTTAGGGTGAGGAATCTCCACCAAAATTCCGGGAAAAAAGTCATTCTCCATAGCTGCGGTAATGTGAACGCTTTTATAGATTTTTTCATCGATATCGGCTGCGATGCCTACCAGTCCATCCAGGGCTCGGCAAGCATGGAAATTTGCGCAATAAAGAGAAATTACGGCGATAAGATCACTCTCTGGGGCGGGGCGTCCTTGGAGAACCTAATCGGAGGCACACCTGAAGACGTCCGCCGGGATATCCGTCGAGCCATGGAATGCGCCAAGCCCGGGGGCCGCTTCATCTTCGGCACAAACCACAGCGTGGCCGTGGGAAGTCGGTATGAAAATTTTATGGCCATGTTGGATGAATACCGAAAGCGGGCGCCTTATTGAGGATTGGATGAAAAAACCTGTCTCCATCGTCTTGGCCGGAATAGGAGGCATGGGCTCTGTCTATTTGGCCGCGCTCCTTGAAAACAGGCTCAGCGGGTCTTTCCGGATAGAAGGAGCGGTCGACCCTTTCCCCCAAAGGCGTCCTTATCTTGATGAGCTCCGCTCCCAGAGTATCCCTATATATGATTCGCTGAAAACGTTTTATGCTAAGCATCAGGCAGACCTGGCCATCATCTCCTCCCCCATTCACTTCCACAGTCAGCAGACATGCCTGGCGCTTTCCCATGGAAGCTATGTTCTTTGCGAAAAACCGGCGGCGGCCACGATTCAGGAAGTCAACCAGATGATTGAGGCCGAGGAGAGGGCGAAAAGGTGGGTGGCCATCGGCTATCAATGGTCATTCAGCGCGGCGATCCAAAACCTGAAAAGAGATATCCAGAAAGAGTTGTTCGGCGAGCCCAAACGGCTCCGATGCCTGTACCTCTGGCCCCGTGACGAGGCCTATTACCACCGCAACGACTGGGCGGGAAAACAAAAAGATGACGAGGGCCGCTGGATCCTCGACAGCCCGGCAAACAACGCCATGGCCCACGACCTGCACAACATGTTCTATGTCCTCGGCGAAAAAAGCGAAACGAGCGCCAAGCCCCTCCGTGTCGAGGCAGAGCTTTACCGTGCTTACGGCATCCAAAATTTCGATACGGCTGCCGGGCGCTGCTTCTCCGAGCAGGGAGTCGAAATCTTGTTCTGCGTCTCTCACGCGACAGGCGTTGACATGGGCCCGACTTTTTCATATGAATTTGAAAAGGGAATCATCACTTCGAGCGGGAGAAATTCGGAAATCATGGCTTACCCTTCTCACGGCGGCGTCAAAAATTACGGCTCCCCGGACAGCGAGCCTCTTAAAAAATTGTGGGAGGCGATAAACCTGGTAGGAAGCGCAGGCCTTCCTGCTTGCGGACTTGAGGCGGCCATGAGCCAGACTTTATGCCTCAACGGAGCGCAGGATTCGATGCCCGATGTCCAGAATTTTCCAAGCTCGCTGCTCCTGGAGCAGGAAGAGTCGGGGAAACGGGCCATCTCGGTCATTGGATTGGATGAAATCCTGAAGAAATGCTATGAGAAGAACCTCCTTCCTTCTGAGCTGGGAGTCTCCTGGGGCAAGAAAGGAAAGGTCATCGATTTGATGAACTATAAAAATTTTCCGGGGGGAGGAAATTTTGATGGCTGATAAACGGCAGAGGCTCACCAAGAATAAGGAAAATGACCGCGAACTCATTGCTGACCTCAAGAAGCGAGAGAAAAAGTTGAAAGCCGAGCTCAAAGAAAAAGAAACTCTTCTTAAAGAAATCCATCACCGCGTCAAAAATAACATCCAGATTATCTCCAGCCTCCTCCGGCTTCAAGCCGGCGCCGTCCAACTCTTTCACCTCGCCGGGGCGAATCCTTCCGCCGTCCGTTTGGAAGTGCGGGTTAAGAATGTCAGGTTGAAGGCAAAAAAAGCCGTTCCCTGCGGCTTAATAATCAACGAGCTTGTGCTGAACGCGCTGAAGTACGCTTTTCCCCAGGGAAAGAGCGGGACGATCCGAATCGAGATGAAACCGCAGGCCGGAGGCCATTATTCGCTGATGGTGAGCGATAATGGGGTGGGCCTGCCGGATAGCATCGATGTCGAAAGGCCAGAAAGGTTCGGGTTCCAGATCGTCGCAGACTTAGTGCGCCCTTTCGTAAATACTGTAACGTATTCAATATCTCCGGAGGGCGCACTTGGGGGGGTGTCGGGGGGGTAGGCCCCCCTGACGGGGTTACAGCGGAAGAAGGCGACGAGGAGGAGCATTCTGGAGCGCCATAGGGGCGTTAGCCCCTGTGGAAGTGCCCCGTTTCGCCTCAAAAAAACGTGATAGCATTTATGAAACGGGGCACTTAGGGACCCCAAAAATCACGCCTCGAATCACACCCAGCGGCGATTACATTTTTTCTCCTTCCGCTTCAATATGAT
>CAZKEW010000199.1:0-4093 GCA_964551885.1 uncultured Eubacteriales bacterium | reverse complement strand
AGGCAGAAAATATTTGTCTCAGGGAGAGTGATCGGTGCGAGAAAACGTCCCTTGAGATGAGGAGGAAAAGATGGAAAAGATGAAAGGCGAAGACACAGAACAAAAGCAGGCCTCGCGCAGCCGGGCGATCGAAGCAGCTGTCTCTCAGATTGAGAAGCAATTCGGCAAGGGCTCGGTGATGAAGCTCGGCCAGAAAGAGGCCGCCATCAAGATTCCCGCCATTCCCACCGGCTCCATCGCTTTTGACCTGGCCTTGGGAATCGGGGGATTTCCCCGGGGACGGGTTGTCGAGGTCTTCGGGCCCGAAGCCACGGGCAAGACGACGCTGGCCCTTCACGTCATCGCCGAAGCCCAAAAACTGGGAGGTCAGGCCGCCTTTATCGATGCCGAGCATTGCCTCGACCCCACCTATGCCGCCAGCGTTGGGGTAGATGTAGATAACCTTCTTATCTCTCAGCCTGATTACGGCGAACAGGGTTTAGAGATTGCCGAGGTTTTGGTCCGGAGCGGGGCTGTGGATGTCATCGTGGTTGATTCTGTAGCCGCCCTTGTCCCCAAGGCCGAGCTCGAAGGCGAGATGGGCGATGCCCACATGGGACTCCAGGCCAGGCTGATGTCCCAGGCGCTTCGCAAGCTCACCGCCATCGTCAGCCGGTCCAAGACCTGTTTTATCTTTGTCAATCAGATGAGGGAAAAGATCGGCGTCTTTATCGGAAACCCGGAGACGACCACAGGCGGACGAGCGCTCAAATTCTACGCCTCGATGAGGATTGATATCAGAAGGATCACTGCCCTTCGGGATGGAGATAGCATTGTCGGGAACCGGGTTAAAGTGAAAATCGTCAAGAACAAGATGGCCCCGCCGTTCAGGGACGCCGAGTTCGATATCATTTACGGACAGGGCATTTCGAAGGAAGGCGACTTGGTCGACTGCGGAGTAAATTTCGGCCTTATCGAAAAATCAGGGACCTGGTATTCCTTCAAAGGAGAAAGGCTCGGCCAAGGGAGGGACAACGTCAAGAAGCTGTTCAAAGAGAATCCAGAAACAGCTGCAGAGCTCGAACAGCAAATCAGGAAGAAAGTTGGTCTTATTCCTGATGTGACAGAGGAAAAAGAAAAAGAGACTAAAAAATAACAGGTTGAAAAGGCGAGAATTTCTAACGATCACAGGCTTGGGTGGAGCGGCCTTGCTTTCGAGGCCTGCTCTTTCCTTGAAAGCTAATTTCATAGAGGAGGAAAAGCAAATGGCCTACACGGCAAAAGACTACTCCAAACTCATCGGCCTGCCGGGTTTCAGCGAAACCCTTCTGAAGAATCATTTCACCCTCTATCAGGGCTATGTCACGAACACCAACAAAGTCCTCGACACCCTCGCGCAGATGCTCAAAGACGGGAAAACCGCGACGCCGGAGTTCGCTGAGCTCAAGCGGCGCCTCGGCTGGGAGTTCAACGGCATGCGGCTCCACGAATATTACTTTGAAAATTTGGGCGGTAAAGAAGTCCTCGACCTCGGCGGCAAGCTCGGGAAGAAGATCGTCGAAGATTTCGGCAGCTACGAAGCCTGGGAGAAGGACTTCAAGGCTGTCGGCACCATGCGAGGGATCGGCTGGGTCGTTCTCTATCAGGACAATGTGAGCGGGAAGCTCATCAATTTTTGGATAAATGAGCATGACGCCGGTCATCCTGCGGGCTCCAGTCCCATCCTGATCATGGACGTCTTCGAGCATGCTTATATGATCGACTACGGCCTGAAGAGAGCCGACTACATCGAGGCCTTCTTCAAAAATATCGATTGGAAAGCCGCCGAAGCAAGGCTCAAATAAATATCCTTTACTGGATGCAATCCTCCCAGCGCACCCTCGAAAACCATACGCTTGAATACGCGCCGGAAATTTGATGCTGATGCCTAGGTTAAAAAATATGAGGTCGAAAATGGCTAAGAATACGCACAGAAGGTCAAGAAAAGCCGGGCTTCCGCCCGGGAGTCTCATCCATGTCGGCGATAAGAAAGCGGAGCGCACCAAGATCACGATCATTGATTATGATGAGCAGAGCTTCCAGGAAAAAGAAGCGAAGACGATCGAAGAGTGTTTCCCTTTTAAAGATACGGCGACAGTCACATGGATCAATATCGACTGCGTTCACGATAGCGAAGTCGTCGGTAAAATGGGAAGCCATTTTGGCGTCCATCCGCTTATCCTTGAAGACATCATGACCACGGCTCAAAGGCCCAAGATGGAAGACATGGGTGATTTCATCTTCATCGTTGTGCGGATGCTCAGCCTAGAGGGGAAGAAAAAGGAAGTGCAGTCGGAGCAGGTCAGTCTGATTCTCGGCTCGAACTTTGTCATCTCTTTCCAGGAGAGCGAGGGAGATGTGTTCGATTCTGTGCGGGACAGAATCAGGACGGGGAAAGGCCGTTTGCGGAAGATGGGGCCGGATTATCTGGCTTATGCTCTCATAGACTCCGTTGTTGACAACTATTTTCTCATCCTGGAAAAACTCGGAGAAAAGGTTGAATTTGTCGAGGAAGAGCTGGTGAGCGACCCCGGCCGGAAAACTCTTCAAGAGATCCATATCCTGAAGAGGGAAATGATCTATTTGCGCAAGTCGGTCTGGCCGTTGAGGGAAGTCATCAGCGGCTTAGAGAGGGCGGAATCGGCGCTGATCAAAGATTCGACCGGAATTTTCCTCCGGGATGTCTATGACCACACCATCCAGGTCATCGATACAGTCGAGACGTACCGGGACATGCTCTCGGGGATGCTGGACATGTATCTTTCGAGTGTCAGCAACCGGATGAACGAGGTGATGAAGGTCCTGACGATCATCGCCACTATCTTCATCCCTTTGACTTTTATCGCCGGCATCTACGGGATGAATTTCAAGCACATGCCCGAGCTCGGGTGGCGCTGGGGCTACTTTGTTGTCCTGGGTTTTATGTTCGGCATCGGTGTCTTGATGTTGATCCTCTTCAAAAGAAAGAAGTGGATGTAAGAGAAGAATCAAATTTCGAAAGAAGGAGGCGCGTTAGATGAAACCCAAGATTTTGATTGTGATTGTTTTGCTCGTTTTGCTCGCCATTATCCTTTTACAGAACACCCAGGAAGTCATTTTCCGCATGTTTTTCTGGAAGATCAGCATGTCCCAGGTGATCCTTGTGCCGCTGGCCGTCTTTCTCGGGTTTCTCTTCGGGTATTTTGTGGGAAGAGCCGGGAAGAGCGGCAAAGAAAGTTAGATTCAATCATCTGAATTATCGGGCTAAAGAAAAAATACGCAGTTTAAGGAGCTTGCCCAGAATGAAAACTTTTTTTAAACACCTGAAGACGCATATCTTTCGTGGATTTTTGGCGATCATCCCTCTGGGGCTTTCTTATTTGTTTATCCGCTTCCTTTATATTGCCGTTGACACCCGCGTTGCCGATATTATCGAGAGGTTTATCGGCTTCAGAATCCCCGGGCTGGGGATCCTTTTGGTGCTCGTTTTCCTTTATCTTCTCGGCCTGACAGCAAGCAACTGGATGGGAAAGAGAGCCTTTGCTCTGATTGACCGGGTCACCAGGCGTATTCCTTTGATTAAGACAATCTACACGCTGGGTAAGCAGCTTGCTGATGCTTTCTCCCTTCCTGAGAAGCAGGCTTTCAAAAGAGCGGTCATGGTGGAGCATTTTCGGCAGGGAATCTGGTCCATCGGGTTTGTCACAGGCACCATTTTGGATAGGGAAAAAGAGGAGGAAAAGATGGTCAAAGTCTTTATCCCCACTGCTCCCAACCCGACGTCCGGGTTTTTAGTGATGGTCAAGGAGTCTCAAGTCAGAGACCTGGATTGGAGTGTGCCTGAGGCCATGAATTCCATCATCTCCGGCGGGATCGTCGGACCTGAGAAAATTTAGCGGCTTACGCCTTAGATTGGGGTGCCGCAACCGGCCCCATCTCACTAAACTCAAGATCATTACGAATAGAAGCAATAAAACGATCATAGAAAGTTGCGGTGAGAATGCGAGTTTTGGTCTATCCAGGCAAGGCCAGCCGCTATAAGATGCGTGCAGAAATCGCCGTCCGTGCCCTTGGGGCAAGTGCAACGGCAATCAAG
>CAZKEW010000198.1:0-4181 GCA_964551885.1 uncultured Eubacteriales bacterium | reverse complement strand
AGAGAGCCTTCTTTCCAGGAAAGAAATCTGCCCTATATCAAGCAGAGCATTCAGCTCGCGGAGCGCGGCTATGACCTCTCGACTGACCGGGCTTTCTTCAAGTATCAACTCAAGAAGCTCCTCAGCCTGCCGGATTCTCAAATTCCCCAAGCTTTTAAAGAGCTTGCGGCCAAAAAGTCAGAGAAAGCGATAGATGATTATGTGGACGAGCTTTACAACAAAACCATACTCGCCAGTCCCGAGAAGAGGCTGGAGCTCCTCGTGCTCAAGCCGGCCGGCCTGGTCAAGCTCGAGGATCCTCTGATCAGCCTCGCCGCAGCGCTTGAAAAAGAGCTCAAGGTTTTGCGGGAAGAAGGAAAGGCACTCGGTCAGGAGCGCGTGGAGCTCAAAAAAATCTATGAAGAAGCTCTCCTCAAGAGAAGTGAGGGAAGGTTTGCCCCTGACGCCAACAGCACGATTCGCTTCACTTACGGCCCTGTCCAAGGCTATTCTCTGAAGGATGCGGTTTATTATCTTCCTCTGACCACGCTCAAAGGCGTCATGGAAAAAAATACAGGTGAGTTCCCCTTCCGTGTCCCGGATAAGCTGAAGTCCCTTTACAATTCTGCGGATTTCGGCCGCTACAGGGATGAGCGGCTGAACGATGTCGCCTGCTGTTTTCTGAACACGACGAATGTGACGGGCGGAAATTCGGGCTCTCCAACGCTGAACGCCAACGGCGAACAGGTCGGGATCATCTTTGATATGACCTATGAGAGCGTGATCGGCGATTATTACATCATTCCTGAGCTCCAGCGGTCGATCAGCGTTGATATCCGCTATATCCTTTTCGTCACCGAAAAATTCTCCGGCGCGGACCATATCATCAAGGAGCTCGGGCTCTAGGAGAACACTGGGCGGATACGCAAAATTGCCGATAGAATTATGTCATCGCGGGCGAAGCGTGGCGATAAGACGAAGTCATTGCGAGGCCTCTTGGCCGTGGCAATCTCAGGAGGGGAGGAGCTATGGCTAAGAAAGTCAATATTATCGGGGCGGGCATCAAAAATTTCTACATGATCGGGCAGTGGGTGGAACCAGGAGGAGGACTGCCTGCAGGCATCCTCTCAGGCAGAAATGTCACTCAAATCATCTGCAAGAAGGACGGAAAGAAATTTTTCACAAAAAACCCTTCGATCTGAATTTCGTAGTATAATTCCTGACTTAAGAAACATCTTGACCTGAATTAAGGAGGTTATCTTATGTCCAAACGCCTTCAACCCTTTCATCTAACCAGTCTCTCTTTTTTGATTTTTTTCTTTTCGAGCGTTTTTGCTCCTGCCTTATCGTCTCAAACCGTCGATAAGGAGTATACGGCGAAAATCCTTGAATACACGACGGAAAAATTTTTCCTGACCGAGCTTGTGGATCATCTTCCGGCCTCCGCCACCGTTCCGACCCCTTTGAATATCCTCAAGCACATCGTCGGCGCGCCGGATATCCTCGACCATACGAGCGAGATCTCCGCATATATGCGCGCCCTGGACTCGGCAAGCCCCCGCGTAGAAGTCTTTTCCCTGGGGCTGAGCGATGAAGGCCGGGAAATGATTGCCGTCGCTGTCTCTTCGGAAGAGAACATGGCCGCTCTCAAGAGACACAAAGAGATCATGGCCCTCCTTGCCGACCCCAGGAAACTCAAGGACGAAGAAGCGGATAAGCTCATCGCCGAAGGCGTCCCTATTTATTGGATTACCGGAGGTCTCCATTCCATGGAAACCGGTTCCCCGGAGATGATGATGGAGCTGGCCTACCGGCTTGCGGTCGAAGAAACCGAATTCATCCAGGCCGTCCGGAAGAACCTGATCGTGCTCATGACGCCCGTGCTCGAGGTAGACGGCTGGGACAGAAGCGTGGATGCCTACCTCTATAAAAAAGAACACAAGGACAAAAAGACGATCCCTCCTGTCTACTGGGGAAAGTATGTTTTCCATGACAACAACCGTGACGCTATCGGGCTCGGCCTCAGACTCACCGAGAATCTCTGGAAAGCCTATTTTGAATGGCACCCGATCATCATGCACGACCTTCATGAGTCCATCCCCTATCTGTATACTTCGACGGGAACAGGGCCCTACAATGCTTGGCTCGACCCTATCACCATCAATGAGTGGGAGGAGCTGGCCTTCCACGAAATTGGCGAGATGACCAAGCGGGGAGTGCCGGGTGTTTGGACCCACGGGTTCTTTGACGGCTGGGCGGCCAATTACGCCTTCTATGTCGCCTTATTTCACAATTCCACAGGGAGATTTTACGAGACCTTCGGAGGAACGGGTGCGGACACCATGGTCAGGACGGTGGTAGCCGAAGCTAAGAGAGCCTGGTACCGTCCCGATCCTCCCCTTGGAGCCGTGAAATGGTCCTTCCGCAACAACATCAACCTTCAGCAGAGCGCCCTGCTGCTGTCTTTTAAGCATGTGGCGGATGACAAGGCGAAATTCCTCCATAACTTTTACCTGAAGAGCAAGAGGTCTGTGGCCAAGGCAAGGACAGAAGGTCCGGCCGCTTATGTGATTCCTTCGGATACGAAGAGGCCCTTAGCATCGGCGAGGCTGGTGAACCTGTTGAGGAAGAACGGTGTGGAAGTCCACGTGGCCTCCGCGGAAGTCACGGTCGGGAAAGATAAGTATCCTGCCGGAAGTTACATCGTCCGCCTGGACCAGCCTTACAGCCGGTGCGCTGATATGCTTCTGGATGTCCAGTACTATAATCCCAAAGACCCCAGACCCTATGATGATACGGGATGGACTCTGGGGCCCCTTTTCAATGTCAAGACCGTTAGGGTCACGGACACGAAAATTCTCGACGCGCCTATGAATCTCCTGGCGAGGGACGCGGCGGTGGACGGGAAAATCCTGAACAAGGAGAAGGCCGTCGCTTTTGCCGTCAACCACACGGCGGAGCCCGAGCTCATGACGTTCCGTTACCGACTCAAAGATTTCCGGATGCTCGCGGCTGAGGACGGCTTCGCCCAGGGAGACATCAAGTTCAACGCGGGGACTTTTCTTATCCCTAAAGAGGGGAATGGAGCCAACCTGGAAGAGATGCTGGAGAAGGCCTGCCGCGACCTCGGTCTCATCGCCTATGGGTTTCCGGCTCTGCCCAAGGTCAAGACCCATGACCTTGACGCACCGAAAATCGCCATCCTCCATTCCTGGCTGAATACCCAGGATGAGGGATGGTTCCGTCTGGCCTTCGACAAGTTAGACATTCCCTACGCCTACATTAGCCTTCAAGATGTGAGGGATGAGGAGAACCTTCGGGCGAAATATGACGTGATCATCTTCCCACCGGCCGGTATGTTCGGGAAGGCCCAGAGGGTCGTCAACGGGATCGGCGGGGAAACGCCCGTTCCCTGGCAAAAAACGGAGAAATATCCCCATCTCGGCGGGCCGGACTCCCGGGACGACATTCGCGGCGGACTCGAGCTCAAAGGGGTCCTCCATCTCAAGGAGTTCGTCGAGCAGGGAGGGCTGTTTATCCCCATAACCTCGAGCTCTGAGCTTCCCACGAGCTATGGCCTTGTTGAGAGCGTGGCTGTGACGAAGCCTCAGAAGCTGAGGGTAGCGGGGTCAGTGCTGAGCGCGAACATCACGGATATCATGAGCCCCATCGGCTACGGGTATGACCGGAACCTCGGCGTTTATTTCAATAATGGCCCGGTACTTGAGACCGGAATGAAAGCCGTGACTGGAGGAATGGACCTGGAGGAGCTTTTTGGCGGCGGCGGCGCGAAAGAGCGCGCTTCTGGCCGGGGCAGCCTCAAAGACCAGGATGTGATTCAAGGGAGGATTCAGAAGGTGGAAAAGATCCAGGGTGTCGGGACAGGCATTCCTCCCGAGTACAAGGATATGTTCGACCTCTACATGCCGGCCGACCTGAAAACGATCAGGGTTGTCATGCGCTTTGACACGGCCGATAAACTTCTAATATCGGGCCTCCTCGAAGGAGGGGAGGAGCTGGCCAGCAAGCCGGCTGTTGTGGATGCGCCCGTGGGCAAAGGCCATATTGTCTTTTTCGCCATAAACCCGATGTGGCGGCATCAGACCTTCGGGAGTTTCTTTCTCCTCTTCAACGCCGCACTTAACTACAGCAACCTCGATGCCGGAAGGCCGAAACCCGCTTCTGCCGAAAAATAGGTGATA
>CAZKEW010000197.1:0-4196 GCA_964551885.1 uncultured Eubacteriales bacterium | reverse complement strand
TTGTACATGTCCCCATCTCTCATCGAAAATTTGAAAAGTGCCGGAGTTTGAGTTATAGTAAACGCGTTTCTGTCATTGTATTTTTGACTTTCGAACAAAGATTGCCCCTGTAGCTCAGTATGGATAGAGCAAGGGATTCCTAATCCCTGTGTCGCTGGTTCGAGTCCGGCCAGGGGCACCAGTTTTTTATTCCCCTTGTGACTGCGTTCTATAGTTTTTAGGCTTTGAGAAAGGAGAAGCGAACATGGTAAAGGCGCTGGTCTGTTATTACTCTCAGACAGGAAATACCGAGAAAATGGCGGTCAAAATCGCCGATGTCTTGAGAGCCGAAAGTTTGGACGTGGATGTGAAAAAAATTGAAAACATGGCTGTCGATGACCTTTTGCATTATGACTGTCTTTTGTTCGGCTCGCCCACCTATTACGGCTCTATGGCCTGGCCGATCAAAAAGCTCCTGGATGAAAGCGTGAAATTCCATGGCAAGCTCAAGGGAAAGGTCGGCGGCGCATTCTCTTCTTCGGCCAACGTGGGAGGCGGGAACGAGACGACGATCCTCGACATCCTCAATGCTCTGCTCATCCATGGAATGGTTGTCCGGGGCGACCACCAGGGAGACCATTACGGCCCGGTTTCGATCGGCAGGCCCGACAAGCGGGCCTTGAACTGTTGCGAAAGCTACGCCAAGAACGTCGCCGCTCTGGCGAAGAAGCTTTTTCCCTGATTCTTATTTGGCTTCAGGCTCATATTTATATGGGGATAACTCTTGTTCGGGAAGTATCACCGAATTCGGCATATGTCTGCGAATTATTGTCGGCACGTCAGTTATTGCGAGGTCTCTTGGCCGAAGCAATCTGACGAAGTCATCGCGAGACATCGAAGATGTCGTGGCGATCTCATCAAGATCGCCACGCTTCGCTCGCGATGACATAATTTTATATGGATAAGATGGGGACGGTTCTCCTGGAGAACCGTCCCCTGATTTCCACTCGCGATGACTTAAAAAAGGGGGGGGACGCGCCGTGACAGGACCCACCTCAGAAAACTGCTTGATAATCACGGAATTGGGGATGCTTACCCGCAGTCTTGGCTTTTTGGGAGGATTATGGTAAAAAGTATAACTTAAGACTCACTTGGCCGGTAGGAGCGACGGATGAAAAAGTATATCAAGAAGCAACTCAAGGAAGATGAATTTGTCTCGACCTTGACCAAAATTCTGTGGTTCATCAAGAAGCGGACAAAAGAGATCACTATTGTCGCAGCCGCCATCGTTTTCTTTGTTCTCCTTTATCTCGGGCTTCGCTTCATCCAGGCCCAGAACTTTAAAAAAGAGAGTCAGCTCCTCAGCCAGCTTATCGAGCTCCGCTCCGAGTTAGCCACAAACCCGGAAAACGTCGCCAAGCTCGAGCAAATGGCCGGCAAAGGGAAATTCGCTCGTTTAGCCTATGTTTTTACGGCGACCTACTGGGTAGAAAAAGGAGACTTAGAAAAGGCCAAGGCCGCCCTGGGGAAGATTCAGGCCGCGCCCAGGGATTTTCTTTATTACCAAGCCGAGGATCTGCTCGCCCAGGTTAACTCCCTCGAGAAGAATTATGACCAGGCAATCGCCATCTATAATAAGATCGAGGAAGAAAAACCCAAGGATTATGCCCTCGATGTCATTCTTTACCACAAGGCTGAGGCCTTAGAAGGAAAAGGGGAGAAGCAAGAGGCTTTGACGGTTTACAAAAAACTCCAGGTAGAATTTCCCCAGTCTTATTACGGGTTTGATGCGGCAGAGAAAGTGAGGAAATTAGAAGCCGCTAAATAGCCTTTCTTGTAAATTGAGACAAAAAAGATATAATAATTCTTCAACTTAATTCAGGAGGAGATTTATGGCCTTTAAGATCACTGAAGAATGCATCAACTGCGGAGCTTGCGAACCTGAATGCCCGAACCAGGCGATCTCGGCCGGCGCCGAGATTTATATCATCGACCCTGCAAAATGCACGGAATGCGTGGGACACTATGACGCGTCTCAATGCGCTGCCGTCTGTCCCGTAGATTGCTGTATCCCCGACCCCGACCACAAAGAAACCCACGATGAATTGATGGACAAGTTCAAGCGGTTGACAGGAGGAAGCTGATTCCTTAGGCGCTCAGCTAAGAATGGGAGTGAGTTCATCACTCCTATTTTTTATCAGGTTATGGAAGAGGGGAGAAGGTCAAACAGGTCCTGGATTAATATCCTTCTTTTCATTATCACCTGCTTCTCGGTCTTTTTTGTGGGGCTCACTTGGAGCGTCAGCTACACGTATTCTGACGAATTGTCCCGGGATTCCCAGTTCGTTCCAACGCCGCAGGTTTTTAGCGACCCCCGAGTCATCGGCCTCAGCCTCATTTACACGGCTGTCCTGATCGTCATCCTTTTAGGGCACGAGATGGGACATTATCTCACCTGCCGCTACTATCGGATCGAAGCCACTCTTCCATTTTTTATTCCGGCTCCGACCCTCATCGGCACTCTGGGCGCTTTTATCAAGATCAAATCGCCGATCACGCTGAAAAAGCAGCTTTTCGATATCGGAGTTTCCGGCCCTCTAACAGGTTTTTGTCTTTCTCTGCCGGCTCTGGTCTACGGCCTTTCCCTCTCTAAAATCGTTCCTTCGGTCTCCCGAGAGAACACGCTCGTTTTCGGAGAGCCTCTTCTGCTCAAGTTCATCGGCAGCCTCATGTTCCGAAATGTGCCGGCCGAAAGCGATCTTTTTCTGCATCCCATCGGGTTTGCGGGATGGGTGGGAATCCTTGTTACCGCGTTTAACCTATTTCCTGTCGGCCAGCTCGACGGCGGGCACGTTTCATATGCCCTCATCGGCCAGAAGTCAAAGCCTTTAGCCAGCCTGCTTATCGGCGTCTTTCTCGTCATGGGCGTCTTCTTCTGGGTCGGCTGGGTTGTCTGGGCGTTAGTGATCCTTCTTTTGGGCCTGAAACACCCGCGCGTTATCGATGAAGGCGAGAGCCTGTCGCGGTCGCGTCAAGTTCTTGGCATCGTGGTCGTTGCCATATTCATCCTTTCTTTCATCCCTGCGCCCCTGAAGGGTTTCAGCCTGGTCGAATTGGCTAAACAGTGGGGGCTCTGACAGATGGAAAGACATAGCTCTTCGAGGGCCGGAACTTTTGCACAAAAACTGTGGAAAAGTTGTGGAAAAGTGGCGGGTTTTTCGAACCCAATTTCTGGAATTTCTTGCAGATATGACATTTTGCACAAGTTTTCGTCAGCCCCTGAACGGGCGCTCTGGAGCTCTTTTATATTGTTTATTATGAATAAGTTAGAAGAATCGGCGAAAACCGGATGGTCAATGCCTCGAGGTGGATATGAGCCGTCCTTTTAAAGACGTCGAAGCGTCCTTCCAGGTTATCCGCAGACAATTTCGTCTGAAGGAGATTTCGAGGCGGGAATTCATCGACCGTCTGAAGAAGCTGCGGCTGCGCGACGACCAGGACCGGTTCTGGATGATCGGCGCCCAGAGCGGCAAGTGGTACTATTTTGACGGCAAGGAATGGATCCAGTCGGAGCCGCCTTCTGAGGAAATCAAGGAGGCGAAGTGCTTCGCCTGCGGGCTGGAGAATGAGCCTGGGGCGGAGTTTTGTGAACGCTGCGGCGAGAGTCTTCAAGAAAAAGAAGCGGTCTGTCCCAGCTGCGGCGCGAGGCTGGTGAGCCCCTTCCAGAAATGTCCATCCTGCAGCCAGGAGTCAGAAGCTTCGCCTTACGCTGAAGAAGTTTTGCTCAAGGGAAAAGAAAAGGAGAACTTTGCTATTCGCCGTCTCCATCCCGTTACTTTCTTTTTTTTCAGCGGCGGCACCGGCCTCATCCTGGGCGTTGTCCTTGGCGCTTTTGCCGGAGCTTCGGAATTCTTTTCCGGGATTTCGAGGGCATTGCCTGAATTTTTTGCCACCCTGAAAGGGACATTGATGGGCGGGATCATATTCGCTGCCTTGGGCGGCGCGCTCGGATTTGCCTTGACGGGGTTTCTCGGGTATCTTGAAGCTCATTTATTCAACGCCATCTCTTCGATCATCGGAGGATTAAAGATAACCCTTGATAAGACGATAGAGGAAGAAAGCGAGGAGAAAAGAACCTCCTGAGATTTCTTTTTATCAGGATTTAATACAAACGCATTAAGTAAAGTGTCATTGCGAGGAACGAGGTGACGAAGCAA
>CAZKEW010000196.1:0-4225 GCA_964551885.1 uncultured Eubacteriales bacterium | reverse complement strand
TTCTTCTCAAAGTGAAGATGCCCATCGGGACGGCGCTCGATGAGACGGACCGCGTCGTCACCATAGTCGAAAACCTGATGCTTCAGCAGCCGGAGATAACGATTGTTTCGGCGCAGGCGGGGTCTTCGGCAGAAGAGAACCCTTCTGATTCTGCCAGCAGCATCAGCGTTTCCGGCCCTCATGAAGGCTTGCTCTGGGCCGGGTTGGTGGAAAAAGCAAAGAGAGAGGACACGGATGCTCAGGTCCTGGAAAGAATCCGGGGCAAGCTTCCGCGGCTGGAGAATGTCAAGTTCGAAGCGATCGATATAAGCCAGATGACGATGGGCGGCAGCCTGGCCCCCGTGGAAATTAAAATCTATGGAAAAGACCTGCGCAGGATGAGAGAAATCGCCGACAGCATCGTGGCCAAAATAAAGGATGTCGAAGGGTTGAGAGACTTGACCCATACTCTCGCCCAAGGCAAGCCCGAATACCAAATCAAAATAGACCGGGAGAAAGCCGCCAAGTTCGGGCTCATGGTCAGCCAGATCGGAAGCACTGTCCAAGCCGCGACCTTGGGACGTGTCGCAACCCGCTACCGCGAAGAAGCTGAAGAGTTCGACCTCAGGGTCCGGTTCAAGAAGGAGTACAGAGACAATATCCAGCAAATAGGAAATATTCCTATCCTCACACCTCTGAATAAGATTGTCTACCTTGACCAGGTCGCCGCTATCGAGAAAGGCGAGGGCCCCATCCAGATCACGAGGGAAAATCAGACCCGCCGGATTTCGGTGACAGCGAATATCGCCGGCCGGGATTTAGGGAGCGTCGTCAAGGATATCAAATTGCGATTGGGAGCGTTCGACAAGCAGCTCCCGCCCGGTTACTTCATTGAATTCGGCGGATCCTATTCCCAGATGCAAGAGGCTTTTCTCATCCTGGCCGGAGCTTTTGCCCTGGCCTCACTATTGGTTTATATGGTCATGGCGTCCCAGTTTGAATCCTTCCGCCATCCCTTCATCATTATGTTCACTATCCCTCTTAGTTTGATAGGAGTTGTCCTGGGGTTGTTGGTCAGCGGAAGGCCTATCAACCTGCCTGTGTTGATCGGGTTTATCCTCCTCGGCGGGATTGCGGTCAACAATGGGATTGTGATGATCGATTACATAAACCAGCTAAGGCGCCGCGGCGTCGAATCAAGAGAGGCTGTCGTTCAGGGAGCTGTAACTCGGCTGCGGGCGGTCCTTCTTACTGCTTTGACAACCATCCTGGGGATGCTGCCCATGGCCTTGAGCACTTCAGAGGGCGCTGAGATGAGGGCGCCGATGGCCATTACCGTCGCCGGAGGCTTGACAGCGACGGCCTTCCTGACGTTATTTGTTATCCCGATTATTTACAGCCTTTTTGAAAAAATCTCTTTTAAAAAGACCGCTTAAAAAGATGGGGACGGTTCTCCTCCGAGAACCGTCCCCATCTTTTACTTCTTATTGATCAGCTTTTGAACCTCAGGAAAGCGCCGATCTTGCCGTAGCGGTCCAGTTTCGAAGGGGGCGTGATATGGCGAACTTGGCATTTCTTTTCTATAGCTGCCTCGATGCCTTCATCAATAATATCGAGCACATTTTCTGTCTTGACCTGGCAGACAAGGCAGCGGAGTGCGTCCAGATAGAGGAAATGGCACTTCGGGCATAATTTCCCCTCCATGGAGAAATTGCGGGTAACGATCAAAGTCTGGACTTCGGCCTGATTGATTTTCCGCAGGACCTCTTTCACGCCGGATATGGCCCGGCCGCCTTTTTCGAGCTCCGATATGAGCCCTTGAACAATCCCGGCTTCTTCTTCCTTTTTTAGTCTTTTTTCTATCTCCATAGCTTGCTTGAGGATTTTATCCTCGGAGTCATTGGAATTTGTTTTCAGCCAGCCTTTGAGCCTCTCCTTGAGGTAGGGATGGAGAAGAGGCTCAAATTCGGACCGGTATTCCTCTTTGCAGCCCACAAAAAGCCAGTCAAACTGATTTTTTTTGAACAAGTCAAAGGTCTTCTGGGCGGCCTTTTTGAAGTGTTCGTGAAGATGAGCGTCGATATGCCGCTCTATCCGCTTGGATTCATAGCCTTCCCAGCCTCCTTCTCTGACCCGGCTGGGCACATCGCTCGTCAGGCGGTCGAGGAGGGAGATTTCTCCCATGAAAATGTCGAACCAGCGGGCCTCGCGCCGGCCGAGGGGGAGAGCGCAGATGCGGTGATATTTGTCCAGGATGGCCGAGAGAGGCCGGACGTATGGGTCGCGGTCAAAGATGATGCGGTTCCGTGGAGCTTCGGGCAGGGCAAAATCTTGCCAGAAATTTGCGCCGGCGCAAGAGATAATGGCCAGGCCTGAGGAGTTCAAAGAAGGCAGACTTTGCGTACAGAAGCGGCTGATCTTCTCCAGGTCTTGCTGGAGTGATTCTTTTTTATTCTTGCTGACATCCAGGGATTCAAGCCGCGTCCGACCCTGAGAGAGCAGGTTTTTGAAGGAAAGGGTGATCTCCTTTTTGGTCAGCCGGCCTTTGTCGGTGTCAAGATAGAAAGAAGTGGTCAAAAGATTTTCGTTCTTGAATCGGGCGAGAGCTTTGATTTGCTTTCGCGAAGAGAGTTTCATTAAGCCTCCTTATCCATTTTGAGAATAAAAAGAAGGAAATGCGGGCAGAGCAGTGCTCCCTTTTTAATTTATGAGCTTTCCCCTTTTCCCAGTCTTGGCTTGAAGAACTTTATCGCGGTGAATATCACGCACCTTCTAAAATAAGGAGGGAACCTGCGTTTGTCAAGTTTTTGTTAAAAGTATGGCCACCTCTTTTTTCGTGATGATGACAGCGGGCTTTTCCGGCTGATTTCCGCATGGTCGCTTCATCCCTTTTTCAAAGCCCGTTTTATCACGGAATTGGCAGTCGTCCCTTTTCACTTTACGTTTTCGCCAGAGACGATTATAATAAGGAGCGCTTGGCGCGGAAGTGGCGGAACCGGTAGACGCGTAAGCCTCAGGAGTTTATGGCCGCAAGGCCGTGTGGGTTCGAGTCCCACCTTCCGCATTGTCTTGAAAAATAGTGCGGGGACGGTTCTCGAGAAGAGACGAGCCCCCTCCGCTTAAATTATGCCCTTCTCGAAGGACATCCTTCTCGTCAATCCTTGGATTTACGATTTCACAGCCTATGACTTCTGGCTGAAGCCGCTGGGCCTCCTTTACATTGGCTCCATCCTCCGGAAAAACACCGACTGCCGCATTCATTTTATCGATTGCCTGGACCGACATCACCCGCTCCTTGAGATGAAATTGAAGACGAAGCCCGACGGCCGGGGTTCTTTTCCCAAACAGGAAGTGGCCAAACCCGAGGTGTTGAAGGATATTCCAAGGCGATATTCGCGTTATGGAGTTCCGGTCTCCCTCTTCCAGCAAGAACTCGAGCGTCTGCCCCTTCCGCTGTTCTTTTTGCGCTACGCCTCTTCTGTATCGAAATTTTGAGCAGAGGTCTCTTTTGTCCATCATCTCTGAGATAGAAATGAACGTAAGGCAGTGGAGGACAAAGAATTTGTCTTTTTACGATGATGCTCTTCTTGTCGGCAAAGAGAATCATCTTATTCCACTGCTCGAACTCCTGGCGGATAAAAAACTGCCCCTGGCCTTTCATGCTCCTAATGGACTTCATATCCGCGAGATCGATTCGGCGGTGGCCTGCCTTTTCCGCAAGGCCGGCGTCCAATCTCTCTACCTCAGCCAGGAATCTTTCGATGAGGAGCTTTTGGGACGGGCCTGCCCAAAAGTAACGCCTCAGGATCTGGGAAAAGCTCTCGACATCCTGGAGAAAGCCGGCTACCGCCGCCAAGAAATAAATGTTTATCTCATCGCCGGGCTTCCCGGCCAGGACCTCTGGCTCGTCCGGGAGAGCATCCTCCGCGTCCGCCGGCTCGGAGCCAGGCCGCGTTTGGCTTTCTTTTCTCCGGTGCCGGGAACGCCAGAATGGAGCCGGGTTGTCGATAGGGGCTATCTCCCTGCGGACTCCGACCCGCTGCTTCACAATAAGCTGACGTTTGCTTATTTATGGGGAGGAATTTCCCGGCAGGAATTCGATTTGCTGAGAGACCTTCTCCGAGAGGACTCTTAAAAGGCTCTCTAAGCGAGTAAGCATCTCCGTTTCCGTGATGATCATTGAAAATAGGGAGCTTGGCGAAGGGAACGAATCCCTTGACCAAGCTAAAAAAACAATCTAGGAAAT
>CAZKEW010000195.1:3737-4227 GCA_964551885.1 uncultured Eubacteriales bacterium | reverse complement strand
TCCGCCGAGCCCTAAAGGGGAAAGAAGAGGAAAGACTGAGATGAGCGAAATTCTCAAGATCCGGGATTTATCCAAGAGTTTTGGAAAGAAGAAAGTGCTCCAAGATTTCAGCATGACTCTGGAAGAAGGAAGAGTTTATGGATTTCTGGGCAAAAACGGAGAAGGGAAGACCACGCTGATCCGGATAATTATGGGAGTCATTCCTGCGGATTCCGGGGAAATTTTCTTTAAAGACAAGAAAATCAGCTTCCAAGACGCCGGTTACAAGAAAGAAATTGGATACATCCCTGAAGACGCTTTTTTCTACAGCTGGATGAGAATCGAGGACTTGCTCAATTTTAATGCTTCCCTCTATCCAGCCTGGAACGCGAAAAAAGCCGTAGAATATCTCGAAAGATTCTCCTTGGACAAAAAATCAAGAATCGGAAAACTCTCCCGAGGGATGAAGCTCAAACTGGGCTTGGCAGTGGCTCTAGCCGCAAAGCCTGAG
>CAZKEW010000195.1:0-3727 GCA_964551885.1 uncultured Eubacteriales bacterium | reverse complement strand
TTCCTGAAAAATATCATTAAGGAGCTCTCTGACTCCGGGACAACCATTCTTTTCTCGACTCACCTCGTCCATGAGCTCGAGCGAATCATCGAGGTTCTTGGCATTCTCCACCATGGCCATCTGATCCTGGAGGAGGATTATGAAAAAGTGAAGAATTCAGCGAGGAGAATCCTTCTGACATTCGGAGATTCTGCCCCGGCTGAGCTCGATATCCCGGGCATTCTTACGGCGAAAAAAGAAAACGAACACTGGGAAGGCGTAATTTATCCCTGGAACGAAGAGAACAAAGCCAAGGTCAGGTCAATCTCCGGAGCAAGGCTTGAGATAGAACCGCTGAGCCTTGAGGAAGTTTTTATGAGCTTCGTTTCTTGAGAAAAGAGGAGCACATCGAGACGGAGGCACACGCTATGTTCAAGCAGTTTCTTATTAAGGAATGGAAAGAGAAATTTCCTTTTTTTATCTTGGCTATTCTTCTCTTTATCGGCCTGGTTGTTATCGCACTCTCCGGCCGGAAAGAAAGGGCTGGGATTGTGGCCAGCTCGCTCTTGATGGTCATTCTCCCTTTGATAGGGGTGATGATCGGTTCGAGTTCTTTTGCGGCAGAATTCAAGAATGAGGCCTGGACTTATCTCTTCTCGAGACCTCTAAAAAAATGGATTGTCTGGCTGATCAAATATTTTGCCCAACTAACCGTGCTCATAGTCATATTTCTGATTTTCCTCCTTTTGCTGAAGCTTTTGCCGGGAGTCAACGCCATCATCCAAACCTTCTCGATTCGATGGGGAAAAAGTGACATCTCCCTTTTTTCCCTGAGTCTTTTGGCCTCCATCTTAGCTTTTACTATCGCCTTTTCCATTTCGATCCTCTCCGAGAAACAACTCATCATTTTTCTTGTCACGGCTTTGATAGTCTTTGGCCAGGGGCTTCTGTTTCAAAAATATTTTGACCTGCTTTTTCAAATATCTCCGCAAATTCAGCTACACAGCACGAGCCTCAAAGGGATTTTGGTTTTCCTGGCGCTGAGTTTTGCTGCGGCTTCGCTCTTAACATTTGTAAAATCTGATTTTTCCCAGCAGCTCAAGAAGACCTGGCTATTCACCAAGTTTGTTGTGGTCTTTCTCGTAATTTCTGTTGTCATCAGCACAGCCTGGACGATGGGAGTCTTCCGTTCTGAGAAAAGAGATTCTATATCGAATATTGAAATTACGAGCGATGCTGCCTATTTTGGCACAGAAAAAGGGGTATTCCGGTTCGACCCATTTCAGAATAAACTCAAGAAAATCGAACGAACCGGATCAGCCTTATTCATAGAGCAACTCTCTGCAAGCGGAGATAAATTGGCCATTCTTAAAGTCAAACTAAAAAAAGAGGGGAAAGCAGAAAGGTTAGTTCCTGAATTATGGGTGATGAATAAAGATGGCTCGGGGAAAAAGAACCTGTTCGAGGATTATCGCAAAAAAGATTCTCCTTTTGTTGACCAGTTTCTCTGGCCGTGCTTGATCTCTCCGGACGGAGAGAGAATTGCCTTTGTCACAAAAGATTGGAAGAACAATAAAGTTACGCTGTGGAGCCTCAATTCAGACGGCACAGGATTGCGAAGCCAGCCTCTCGATCTTCCAGAAATCGATTGGGTCAATCTCGTCGGATGGGAAATGCCCGGAAAGAGTATTATCATTTCGACATTGTCCAAGCGAGGGACCCCAAAATCAAACTGTGAACTCTTGAACTTTGACCTGGAAACCGGGGGCTACGAGATTTTGGCTAAAAATTTGAGAAAGCCTTACGGTGCCCAGATTTCTCCAGGCCGCGATTCTGCGGCCTTTGTTTATTATGATGAGCGTGATTCCAAAGAAGTCCTGGCCAGGGTCGACCTTCGGAGTATCGAAAAGGAAGAAATTTATCGGGGCAATGCCATTGATGGGTTTTGCTTCAACGGAGTGGGGGACAAAATTGCTTTTATTGCTGACAAGGAAAAATTGGGCATTTATTCGTCGTCAGACAAGAAGCTCGAAACCATTAAAGAGTTCAAGCCTGAGAAGAAACTATGGAATGAGAAGGAACGATGGTCTTTCTACTACCTCAGCTGGGTTTCCGGCGGGAAGAAGCTCGTTTTCGGCGATTATATCAGAGGCGAGCCCTGTCTCAGGGTGTTTGGAGATGACCTAAAACAGGAGAAGATCATCAAAATGCCCTTTTTCCCTGAACAGGCTCATATTCGTGCGCTGAAGAATATCGTTTTTGTGACTAGTATGATGACCAAAGAATTATGGGTTGTCGATATCGATACCGAAAAATGGCATAAGATTTATTGATGAATTCTGGGACACGATACCTAATTCAAATAATTAAGTATTGTGTCCCAAATCTTACGAATTAGCCCCTTAGAGATTCAGGACAGCTTCTTAGAAATCATAAAGGGCGCCGAAGGTCAGCGTGTAATTGCTAGCGCTTAAATCGCCGTCGATATTGACGGTCACATGATGGTATTTCCCTTCGGCAAAGATACCGAGTTTGCCGAGCTTGACCTCAAGGCCGACTCCCAAATTGTACCCTCTGTTGGAATCCTTGCTGACAGTCTTGATATCCACTGTATAAGAGCCATAGCCGCCGATGATGTAGGGATGGACAATAGGGAAAGGAATGAAAAACTTTCCATTAATTCCCCAATAGCTGAAGCCGGCGCTATTTCCCTCCCAAGGAAATACGAGCTCTTTGGAAGTAATATCATGCGAAGCGGTGAGGAAGCTACCTTCAACGGCAAACATGAGGAATTTGAACCCGGCTTTCGCGCCATAGAGAAAGGAAGTTGTTCCTTCAAACTTAACATCCAAATTCTTGAGAGAAAAATTCGGTGCGGATGACCCACCCTCGACACCAAGGTAGAAACCGAGGGACGCGATAGCGTTTCCAGCCAATAGCATAAACGCCACTGCAAGCACCAAAACAATCAGGCCTTTCTTCATCTGGTCCTCCTTGAAATCTTCAAATCATCTAATCCGAAAATTCTGTGATATCTTAATCAAGACCAGAATTATTATAAATTGGACTTTGGTCTAATACCACCAAAAACTTCATATGTGCTCTAGTAAACGGGCTTTAATCATGAGCTCGTAAAGACAGCGCTATGTCGGTAACGAAAGTTTACTTCGGCTATAAACAGGTCACTCCTGAAGAGAAGAAGAAGCTCGTCCACGAGCAATTTAACCCCATCGCTCCGACCTATGATTTGGCCGATGCCGTCCTGAGCGCCGGCCTCGATTCTCGCTGGCGGAAAAAGGGCATAAGTCTGTTAGGCTTAAAGAATGAAGACATGGTGCTTGACCTCTGCGGCGGCACAGGAGATTTCGCTCTGCTCGCTGCTCAATGCTTTATCATTTTTATTCCTTCAGGATCATGCCGTTTGTGGCCAGGATGATCTGCGGGACGGATGGCCCCTTCAGATACCTGGCTGAATCCATCCGTGGCTTTCCCCCGCCGGAGCAAGTAGCCGACCTTCTCCGGAGCGCCGGTTTTTCGGATGTTGCGTTTCGCCGGCTTACGGCAGGGTTGGCCGTTCTCTATTGGGCCAAAAAAGATTAGGCTCATGTTAAGTAAGGAGGCTCTAGATGACCAAACTTTCCGCTGATGTTTTGAAGACAGCCGCTCAATGCCGGCATTATGCCATGTGCAAGATCGATTATCTTGGAACCGGTCTTTGTCCCCCGGGTAAGAAGTATCATTACGTGAG